>JAPZUA010000004.1:390000-557957 GCA_027532905.1 Magnetospirillum sp. | reverse complement strand
CGTGGACGCAACGACGACCGGTCTCGGCGCCATCGTCGACGCGGACATCGGCAAGGCTTCGGCTTCGGTGCAGGCGCTGCAGGTTCGCCAGCAGCTCGGCATCCAGTCGCTGTCGATCGCCAACCAGCAGCCCTCGGTTCTGTTGGGTCTGTTCCGCTAACTTCCCGCGTCTTCGGACGCGCTCTCGATAAACGTATCGCGGGGACGGTCTTCGGACCGTCCCCGTATTCATTGGATCATTCACCTCAAAAAATCGGCAGCAGGTCGAAAGCTTTTCTTTGAAGGTCGCCCGGGCCGGCGTCTGCCGCGTGTTGGCCTGCCCCCGAGTTCCTTGGATACGGCGTCGAATAGCGCTTAGCTTCACCCGATACGGCACGCCACGCCGCAGACAAAAACGCGCCGGGTCGAGCAGCGCCCCGATCGTCAGCGGGCGGACAATACGGAAGCTGTCGGCCCCAGCGATGCCGGCTGTGCGCACGCTAGGTTTGGGCGCAGCCGAAGGCGGCACGCCTGAATCGATGCGTTGCATGTCGGCTTCCTTTCTGTGCGGTTGCCGAAAAATTCGGGCGGGAAAAACGCCGGAATTCTGCCAGCCGGCCTGACAATTGGCGTACGTGTCGGTCGAAGCGATCTGCCGGACATCGCCCCGTACTGCGCTTTATTGGCGAGGGCATCGTTCAAAAGAACGCGCAATTCAACTGTGCCAAACCCACATCTCTGAAACGACGCCCCGCCGCGCCGGTACCGCTCGCGGCGCCGGCCTCGTTCACGGCTTCTCGGCAATTTCCTTCAGATTGCGCAGGCCTTCTTCGAAGTCGCCGCCGATGATCTTGTCCATGCCGATCACCGTGTCCATCACCTTGGTGACGAGCGGTGCCGGCCCCTCCATCGCCCAGCTTACTTCCGAGCCGCCGTCGTGCGGCATGATCGTGAAAGTGGCGCTGTTTCGCGCCTTGAAGGGCGTTTCGAAATCGAGGCGCATGACAACCCGTCCGGGTGCTGCAGCATCCACGATTGTCATGGCGCCCTTGCCCAGTTTCGGGCTGTCCCAGGCATAGGACGCGCCGATACCGGCTTGCGCGCTTCCGTATGTCCCCCTGCCCGGATCTTTCCGCTCGTACGGGTTCCATCGATTGAAGCCGCGCATGTCGTTGATCAACGCGAACAGCCGGTCGGGCGGCGCTGCGATCGTCAGCGACCGGACAACACGGAAGCTGTCGGGCTTGGTTGCGGCATAGGCAACAAGGGCGCCGACCGCGACGACCAATCCAAAAAGGACTATGGCGAGCAGCTTTAGCATCCCGACGCTCCCTTCATGCTTCGGCGGCGGCCAGAATGACCGCGATGTCGATGCGCTTCATGTCCATCATGGCTGTGAAAACGCGCTTGGCGCGCGAAGGATCGGGATCGCAGATCAGCTGCACGAGCTGCACCGGCACGATCTGCCAGGACAGGCCGAAGCGGTCCTTCACCCAGCCGCATTGCTCCGCCGCCGGCACCGCCGAAAGCGCATCGCTCAAGCGATCGACCTCGGCTTGCGTCTCCACCGGGATCTGGAAGGACAATGCTTCGTTGAAGGTGAAACGCGGTCCGCCGTTGAGCCCGAGAAACGGTCGGCCGAGCAGCGTGAACTCGACCGTCAGGACAGCGCCCGCTTTGCCCGAGGGATAGTCGGCGGGCGCCCTGTGCACGGCGTCGATCCGGCTTTTGGGTAGAAGCGACACGTAGAAGGTTGCGGCTTCTTCGGCGTTCGCGTCGAACCAGAGGCAGGGCACGATTGATTTCACTGGCTTTCCCTCTGTTGTTTTTGTTTCAAGCCAACGCCGCAGAACCGGGTGCCGAGCCGGCCGCGACCCGCTGTGCGAGCTCGTCGAGCTGGGCGGCGGCGGCGGACCAGCCCGCTTCGAAGCCCATTGCTTCGTGCTTGGCCTTGTCCTCCGCCGTCCAGTGACGGGCACCCCAGTGCATGTCCGTGCCGCCATTCGGCGCGTCCGAGAGATGCACAAAGCCCGTCATGAACGGTGCCCCGTCTTTCGGCAGGAATCCTTCGGTGAAGGCGTCGGTGAAAACGAGACGCTCCTTCGGCACGATTTCCAAATAGATGCCGTTGTTGTCGTGCCGCTCGCCGTTCGGGCCCTCGAAAACCGTGTTCGAACGCCCGCCTGGACGTAAGTCGAGGGAAGCCTCGATAACCCGCCAGGGCTTCGGGCAATACCACGCCTTCAGGAGTTCCGGCTGCGTCCAGCAGCGCCAGACGACGGCACGCGGCGCGTCGATGCGACGGACGATGCTGAGCGTGTTGGCGCTCGATGCGGGCATAACGTTGGAAATCGCCATCGTCGTTTCCTTCCTTCAAGTTTGCGGGCGGCCGAACAGAAAGCCGATATAGCGTTTGAGATGGCGAATGCTGTCGGCGGCGATCGCGGGGCCGCCCTTCGCCTTGGCGAGGATGAAAGCTCCTTGCAGGACGGCCTGGGTGTGCAGCGCAAGGCCCTTGGCGGTCCAGTCGGCCTCGATGTCGTAGCGCTCCATAGCTTCGGCGATATCGGCTTCGATCGTTTCGGCATGGCCGTCGATCGAAGCATCGCACGCGGCGGCGATGGCAGGGCTCGTTTGATGAACCTCCTGCACCATCGTACCGACGAGGCACGTGAACTCGGGCAACGTGCCCTGCAGAATGTCGCGGCGGAAGTCGAGATAGCCCAGAACGCGATCAAGCGGATCGGCGTGCCCATGATAGGGCGCCGAGGCGAAAAAGCCGCTGGTCGCTGCCGACCAATGGTTGGCCGCCGCAACGCCCAGCGCATCCTTGCTTTCGAAATGATGGAAGAACGCACCCTTGGTGACGCCAGCTGCGACGCACAAATCGTCGACGGTCGTTGCCGAATAGCCCTTCGTTCGGATGACCGAGAAAGCGGCGGAGAGAATCTTGTCGCGGGCTGTGTTTGTACGGACCATTCGATGATTGCCTTGATGGTTCCGGCTAAAAATACCAACTAGTCGGTATGTTTGCAAGTCAAAGATCTTCGCGAAGTGTGAGCTAGGGGCTGGCGATACGACAAAAAGTTGTAAACAAAAGTTTCAGCCGACTTTAACTATAAATAAATGTAATTAGAGGATTCTCTTTTCTGGCGCGCTCGGACACGGTGAGCCGCGCCCTAGGGGGTTCAGTGAAAATATCAACGAAACTCGTCGTCATTCCCTGCTTCACGCTGGCAGGATTGATCGGCCTCGCGCTTGCTGCCTTGTTCACCATGCAAAGCCAGATGCGCGATGATGCTGGTCGTCGAAGTGCTGCTGTCGTCGATGCTGCTTCGAAGATCGCCGCAAAATACGAAAGCGACGTGCGCGCCGGTACTATTGCCATTGATGCGGCAAAGACAGCGACGTTGAATGCGATCAAAGCCGTCCGCTACGGCGACGACGACTATGTTTGGGCCCAAGATGCTGTTCCCAATATCATCATGCACCCGATCCGGCCCGATCTCGACGGCAAAAACGTCGGCGACATCAAGGACCCAAACGGAAATTTCTTGTTCCGCCGCTTTGCCGAAACGGCCCGCACGAACGGCTCGGGCTTCGTCGCCTATCTTTGGCCCAAACCTGGCAATGACAATTCTGTCGAAAAAATTTCCTTCGTGCGCAGTTTCGAACCCTGGGGATGGATTATCGGATCGGGCGTCTATATCGACGACGTCAACGACCAACTTGTCCGGACGAGCTTAAAATTCGGCATCGTCGTGGCGCTACTCGGCGGCGCTGTCTTCGCGGCGAGTTACTTCATGTCGCGCACGATCGCGCGTCCGCTTGGTGCCATGGTGGGGTTGGTCGGCGAAGCCGCCAACGGCAATCTCGAAATCTCGGTCGCCGATTTCAAAACCGAAGACGAAATCGGCGCGCTCGCTGCTGCGCTCGAAATTTTCATCGCCCGCGGCCGCGAGCAGCGTCGTCTCGAAGAATTGGCGAAAGCCGAACGCAGTGCAAAAGAAAGACGCACGCAATCTGTCGAACTCGTGACGACGGAGTTCAATTCGGCGGTATCGGGCGTGCTCAATACGCTCTCCGCCGCCGCCGCCAAGATGCAGGCGACGTCGAGCGCGATGACCGACACGGCCGACACGACGCGCGTACAGGCAGAACAGGTCACGCGCTCGGCGACGCATAGTTCTGAAAACCTTGCGACCGTCGCAGGTGCAACCGAAGAGATGCTCGCAACTGTCCGCGAGATCGGGCGCCAGGTCGAGCAGGCGACCCGCATCGCGGCGGACGCTGTCCACGAAACGCAACGAACCGACGGCATCGTCTCGAGCCTCGTCGATGCGGCCTCCCAAATTGGGGATGTCGTCCGACTGATCAACGACATCGCCGGACGTACCAACCTCTTGGCGCTCAACGCCACGATCGAAGCGGCGCGCGCGGGCGAGGCGGGCAAAGGCTTTGCCGTCGTGGCAAGCGAAGTCAAAAACCTGGCAAACCAGACGAGCCGCGCGACCGACGAAATCGCGGCAAAGATCAAGGCGGTCCAGGGCGCAACCGGCGCGGCCTCGGATTCGCTGCGCAAAGTCTCGGCGATTATCACGAATGTCAGCGAGATTTCTTCTGCCATTGCGGCGGCGGTCGAGGAACAAAATGCGGCGACGCAAGAGATCGTCCGCAATGTCCAGAACGCGAGCGATTCGACAGCATCCGTCACGAGCGCAATCGTGCAGGTAACGCGAGCGGCAAAAGAAACCGGTACGGCCGCTGGCGAAGTTCTTTCCGCCTCGGGCGACCTTTCGCGACAGACGGGTGAACTGCGTGGCGAGGTCGAAGAGTTTCTTTCTGCCGTAAACAATGCGGGCGAACGTCGCATGTTCGAGCGCCACGCTTGCGACATGGCGGCAAAGGTTACCGTCGGCGGACGGACGATCGACGTGCGTTTGGTCGACATTTCGGGCGCCGGCTGCCGCATCGTCGGTTCCGTCAGGGCAGCCCCGGGCGTGCCCGTCACCGTGTTGGTTGCGGGCATCGAAGGCCTGCTCAGCGGACGCATTGCGCGAAGCGATGGGGATAGCGTCGGCGTCAGCTTGGCGCAGTCCGAAGCCGTGCAGCGCGTCTGTAGCGCGGTTCTTGCGAGCCAGCTTAAAGTGGCCTAGCCGCGCGGCGCAGAGCTTGCCCCGCGCGGCCGCTAGCGCAAGAAGATGTAGAGCAGGATGATGACCGGGATCGGTACGCCGATCAGCCAAAGCAATATGCCGCGTCCCATTTGATTCTCCTCGATGCCGGGGTTGGTGCATGCGAACCCGAACGGCGCCGGCGCGCCGCCTGGGTTTCGTTCATTGCTTGATCGGGTTTTCGCGCAAGAGTTCGCCCCAATCGCTGTCGCCGGTGAGGCTCGGATCGATGAAGGCGAGGATCGCCGCCAACGGCGTCAGCAGCACCCCAAGCGCAACGGCACCCGCAATGCGGGCCCCGAGCTGCCCCGCGTCGATCCCGACCGTCGGTGCGGCAAAAAAGCCGCCGACATGGATCGGCGAACGCGCGCTGAGCAGGCTCGTGTCTTTGGCATGCGCATTCGCTTGCAGATTGAGGGTCTCGTCGGCGAGATTGGCCTCGCCTTCGACGGTGAGCGCCGTAGCGACCGTATCGAGCAAAATCAGCCGCGACGACATCACGCCGTTGATGCGCAAACGCGGTCGCCACGCCCATTCGCCGTCGATCCGGTCGATCGCAAGACGACGCCCCGACCCGGCAGCGCCCGCTGCAACAACCAGCGCGCGCAGCCAGTTCCAATCGAACAGGCCGATCAGACTTGCGACACAGAGCAGGCAGGTAGCAACGCTGCCGAGGAGCCAATATAAGGTTCTTTGCAAGATTTTTTCCCGAGAACGTTTTCGATTGCGGCCGCGCTTGAAGCATCGAAGCCGCGCGCGACGCTATCGAAGCGCGCGTAGTGCGGCAGCGTCGGAAACTACGCAACCGCGAACCGGCGGGCCGTGCGGCTGCCAATACGTATTTGCACCGGGTGTGCGCGCGACCGAAATTGCGTCCATACTTGGCTTGCGCGCAAGCGGCAGTACTTCCTCGAAGCAAGACGGGCGAAAAAGTAGACATGGCGCAATTGGAAAACGGGCGCGCGATCGCAGGCGCCGAAGCGATGCTGCTCTACGCGGCCGCACTTGCGATAATGCTTGTACTCGACGGCGCATGGCTTGGCTGGATCGCCAAAGATTTCTACCGTTCCCAGCTGGGGGCATTGATGGCGCCGACGGTTTCTTGGGCGCCCGCGGCGGCGTTTTATTTGCTCTATGCGGCCGGCTTGGCGTTCTTCGTGATCGTCCCGGCACTCGAGCGCGGCGATGGGCTGTTGCGGGTCGCAGCGACCGGTGCCGCGTTCGGCCTCGTCGCCTACGGCACCTACGACCTTACCAATCTTGCGACCCTCAAGGATTTTCCGGCGGCGGTTGCCGCAGCCGACATGGCATGGGGAGGTTTCGCAAGTGCGCTCGCCTGCGCAGGCGCTGTCGCAGCGGCGGCAAGATGGGCCAGCAAAGCGGGCGCCGCGTAGATTCCGAAGCTTGCTCGGCCGGCTCGGTTGCGGGCAAGAGTTGCGGCATGGTCGAAAAAACTCGATTGCGCGCCGGTCTCTTTGCCGCCTGTTTCGTTTTCGGCGCTGCGACCGGCATGGTCGGCTGTGCTGAGAACGCCGCGACCGGCCGCAACCAATTCACCGCCTTCGTCCCGCCCGAGGAAGAGGCCAGCATCGGGCGCGAACAGCATCCGCTGGTGCTGGCCGAGTTCGGCGGCGCTTATGCGAACCCTAAACTCGCCGTCTATGTCCAGAAACTCGGCGAAGCCCTGGTGGCGCGCAGCGAAAACGCCGGCAAGCCGTTTGTTTTCACGGTCATCAACAGCGACATCTACAACGCGTTCGCATTGCCGGGCGGCTACGTGTACGTGACAAGGGGTTTGTTGGCGCTGATGTCGAACGAAGCCGAGTTCGCCTCGGTGGTCGGCCACGAGATCGGCCATGTCACGGCGCGGCACACGGCCGAACGCGTCAGCGGCGGCCAGGCCGCGAGCATCTTCACCGGCATCCTGGGCCTCGGTGTGGCCGTGCTGACCGGCTCGCAGGATGCGGGCAATCTCGCGTCGCAGGTCGGCGAAGGCGGAGCTTCGGTCTGGCTTGCCGGCTTCTCGCGCGAGCAGGAATTCGAAGCCGACAAGCTCGGCGTACGTTACATGGCAGCAGAAGGTTTCGATCCGCGCGAAGCCGCCGACATGCTGTCCAAACTCGGCGAAGCTTCGCAGCTCGAAACCAAGATGCTGGGCCGCCCGGCGGAGGCGGCTGACACGTTCAGCATTCTGCAATCGCATCCGCGCACCGCCGACCGCGTTGTCGCGGCAACCGATGCCGCGCGCGACCAGGGCATGACGGTGGTCGCCAGCCCGCGTCTGGGCGAGCTTGAATATCTCAATGCGATCGACGGTATGGCCTATGGCGGCGATGCGGAGTCCGGCTTCGCGCGCGCCAATGTTTTTGTCCATCCAAAGCTTCGCATCCGCTTCGAAGTACCCGATGGGTTCCGCATCGCCAACGGCGAGGATGCCGTGCGCGCGCGCGGCCCCGACGGTGCGACGATCAAGCTCGACGCCGCACCGGCCGGTGCCGCTTCCGATCCCTCGGCCTACCTCGCCGACATTTGGGCAAAGGGCGCGCCCTTGCAGATTGTCGAGCGCATTGCGATCAACGGCATGCCGGCCGCAACCGGTGCATTGCGCGCGCGCGGCGAGGGCGGAAACGCCGATCTGCGCTTGGTCGCAATCCGCCATCCCGACGGCACGATGTACAGGATGGTCTTGGCAGCGCCCACGGCGGTCGCCGCAAACTTCACCGAGGCATTCCGGCGGACGACCTATTCGTTCCGCGCGCTGACCGAGGCGCAAGCGCGCCGCGTCGAGCCTTTGCGCATCCGGATCGTAACGATTCGGGCCGGCGACACGCCCGAATCGTTGGCACAGCGCATGGCCACGCAAGACGGTTTCGAACTCGATCGGTTCAGAGTCTATAACGGGCTGAAACCGGGCGAAGCGCTCGTCCCCGGCCGCCGCGTGAAGATCGTCGCCGACAAATAGGCGGGCGGCGGCCGGACAGGCCCGTTGTCGCGGGCCGTCCTGGCGGATCGCCATCGAGCGGTGGAGGCGTCGCCAAATCGAAAGAGGGCCGCACGCGCCGTCATGGCTTCCCCCAAGAAACGTTTTTTCTCGAGCAAAGCATCGGTCGTTGCGCGCAAGGTCGAGTCCGATCTGCGCCGTACGTGCGCGCGCAACGGCGATTGCCGATTTCGCCTGGCCCAGATCGTGCTATTTCTTGTGTAAGCGCAAGCCATCCCAAGGAACGCCACGATGCCCGACGACAGAGCCGTATTGCCGACAACACGCGCAGACGATTCGGCTTTTGCGGTGATCTTCTCGCTCAGCTTCTGCCACATGCTGAACGACATGATGCAGTCGATGGTGCCGGCGATCTATCCGCTGCTCAAAGAATCCTACGCGCTCGACTATGCGCAGATCGGCCTCATCACGCTCGCGTTCCAATGCACGGCCTCGCTGCTGCAGCCGCTCGTCGGGGCCACGACCGACAAGCGCCCGATGCCGTATTCGCTTTCCGTCGGCATGGGCTTCACTTTGTGCGGCCTCGTGCTGATGTCGCAGGCCGCAAGCTATCCCGTTATTCTCGGGGCCGCCGCGTTGATCGGCATCGGCTCGGCGGTGTTCCACCCGGAAGCGTCGCGCGTGGCGCGGCTCGCCTCCGGCGGCCGGCACGGGCTTGCGCAGTCGCTGTTCCAGGTCGGCGGCAATTCGGGCTCGGCGATCGGGCCCTTGCTCGCGGCCTTCATCATCGTGCCGCACGGCCAGACCAGCATCGTCTGGTTTTCGGCGGCCGCGTTTGTCGCGATGTCGATCCTGTTTGCGGTCGGCCGCTGGTACGCCGAGCAGCGGCGTGCGGGTGCGCGCGCCGGTGCCCGCACGCGGGCCGCGAGCGCCACACTGCCGCTGCCGCGGCGCACGGTCGCGTTTGCGGTGGCCGTACTGGTGGCGCTGATCTTCTCGAAGACGTTCTATACGGCGAGCCTCAACTCCTATTACACGTTCTATCTGATCGAAAAGTTCGACGTTTCGATCCAATTCGCGCAGATCGCGTTGTTTGCGTTCCTGGCATCGTTGGCGCTTGGCACGTTGGCGGGCGGTTGGTTCGGCGACAAGGTCGGGCGCATCCCGATCATCTGGTTCTCCATTCTTGGGCCGCTGCCGTTCACGCTCGCGATGCCCTATGCGGGCCTCGAAGCGACATTGGCGCTGTCGCTCGTGATCGGGCTCATGATGTCGTCGGCCTTCTCGGCGATTCTCGTTTATGCGCAAGAACTGATGCCGGGCCGTATCGGCATGGTGGCGGGGCTGTTCTTCGGCTTCTCGTTCGGGCTTGGCGGGCTCGGGGCTGCGGCGATCGGCTGGCTTGCCGACACGATGAGCATCGAAGAGGTCTACGCAATCTGCGCCTATCTGCCATTGCTCGGCGTTTTGACTGTTTTTCTGCCGCGCCAGCCATCGCACGCGGGCACGCGCTAGGTAGTTGCCGTCGCTAGGCGGGCGTTGCAGGGCGACCCAGGATCGCCGCTTGCGACGCAAACCCGTCTCGTGGAGAGTACAATGTCTTTGAAAAATGCTGCGGCCCTTCTGCTGTTTTCGGCGGCCCTTTTCGGCGGCTTCTTGGCAATGTCGCCGCCGGCTGTGGCGGCGTGCGATGCCGGCGTCAAAATCGATGCCTCGACGGCCGCAACCGCGACGAAATCGATTCGAGAAGCAGACTACAAAGATGTCAAAGGCCTCAAAAAAGGCTGCGACAGCTATTGGCACGCCACGGCTTCGAAAGACGGCGTGGTGCGCAAGATCTCGCTGTCGCCGCAGGGTGTCGTCACGGTCGAGGGAAACTGAGCTTTTCGGGTTGGGCGCGCAGCAGGCGGCTGCGGCGCTGGGCGGCAAAACTGTCGGCCCCAGCGCCTTCAATATTGACGAAGCCCATTTGCGCGGCGGCCTCCGCAAGGGCGGGCGTGGCAAGATCCACCGCCACGCAGCGCGAGGCACCGAGCGTGAGCAGCGCATGGCTTGCGGACACGGCCGGATCGAACCGGCCTTTGAGCCAGGCGGCTTTGGCCGCATGGCCTGCGATCGCGTCGATCGCCGGCCATTCGATCTGCGAAAGGGCGACGGCAATGCCGGCATCCTGCAGCCGCGCCATGATCGCGGACAGGCGATCGGGATTTTCGTGCGCATCGAGCGCCGAGAAATCGAGGATCAGCCGTTCTTTGGCGACGCTCGAAAGCTGATCGACCAGCGTCTTGAAGAAGTCGTCTTCGGCGAAGCGCGAATGGAAATGCAGGCAGATCGGCTGTTCGCGCGCGCGCGTGGCGGCCGCTACGTGCCGCAGCATGCGCCGCTCGACGAGCGTGCTCGCCCGCTCGACGAGCCACGAATTGCCCGCGATCTCGACGCCGGCAAGCGCGCCGACCGCATCGAGCATCACTTCGGTGTCGGTGAAGGCGATCTTGTCGCCGGCCGGATCGAGCGCGTAGACCGGACGTTCGCGCAGGAATTCCGACGCGTCCGCGCCGCCGAGTGCCGCTTCGACCTTGGCGATGCCGTCGATCGGCGATGCCGCTTCATGCAACGGAGCGGCGCGCAGCGTTTCGATCTGGGCCATCAGATCGGCGCGTTCGCCCGGCAGATGGTAGAGCCGCCAGCGCAGCGTGCCGAAGCCAAGGCGCGTGGTGCAGCGCGCAAGATCCGCACCGACGGCAGCCGCCACGGCCGAATCGTGCGGGCCGACCACGAGCAGATGCACGCCGTCCGCGACTGCGGCGAGGCTGTGGTGCTTGCCGCCGAGGCGGTCGTCGGTGAATTGCGCAAAGAAGCGGCTGAGCTTCGGTATTTCGCGCTCGCGCGTTTCGCGCGCGTCGAGCAGCAAAGCGCCGCCGATATGGCCGAGTGTGCCGTTTTTGCTCATTGCGCGCGCCATGACAGAATGAGAGGGGAAGGGATGCGGTCGCTGCGCGCGTCGGCTTCGCGCCGCACGTCGAGGGCGATCGCGCGAGGCGGGATGCCGAGATCGGCAAGCAGGCGTGCCACCGCACCGCCGCGCATCGCCGCCCATTCCCAGCTTGGGCCTGCGGTCTCGATCGTGAGGTCGCGCTGGGCGGCGAGCAGCGGATAGAGCCGTGCCAGGATGCGCCGCCCGTCGTCGCCGACCTCGACGTCGCGCATGGCAGCCCAGCTGCGCGCCTCGAACAGTGCGCGAATGTCGATCGCAAACGCGATGCGTTGCCCGCGCACGACCAACGCGCCCAATTCGCCGAGCCCGATCGAGGCGAGATAACGGTTAGCAACCGCCGCATCGGCATTGCCGAGCCCGGACTCGCGCAAGCCCGCGAGCGCGTCGCCGTCGGCGCGCGGTTCGCCGTCGAACGCACCCGCTGGCGCACCCGCTGGCGCGCGGACAGCCGCGTCCGGCGATTGCGGCAGCCCGTGCTCGAGGCGCGGGGCGATGAGCCCGAGCGTGTCGGTAAGGCCCAGCACAATGGGGGCCGGGGCCGGCGGCAGATCAAGCGTTGCGGCCGCGGGCAGGCGCGCGGGCGGGACGACGCGGTCGCCGGTCTTGTCGTGCGGCGTCATCCCGACGATCGACACGACGATCACGAACACCGCGAATAGGAGCGTCATCATGTCGGCATAGCTGATCAGCCACAGATCGCCTTCGCCCTCGTCGCCGGACGGCATGCCGCCAATGCCGCCGCACCCGGCGCCGCGCGTCGCGGCACGGATGAGGTTGCGCGTGCCGGCGTCGGCCGTCTGCTGCGCGTCGTCGGGGACGGGATCAGTCGGCATTGCCGACCTCGTCGCTGACCTCGCGCACCATCGCCTCGAGCGATTCCTGGATCATGGCGGGCGACTTGCCGACGCGCAGCAGCACGATGCCGGCGAGCATGATGTTCAGCATCTGCACGCGGCGCTGCGTGCGCTGTTCGAGCTTGATGGCGACCGGCTTGAAAATGAGATTCGCGAGGATGAGGCCGTAGAACGTGGCGAGCAACGCGATCGCCATGCTGGCGCCCACGGCGCGCACATCGGCCGTGCCGAGCTTGCCCATCATGCCGATGAGCCCGGTCAGCGTGGCGAGCAGCCCGAACGCGGGCGCGAAGCCCGCCAGCGTGCGGTAGAAGCGTGCCGGCAGCGATTCGCGCTCGGCGAATTTCTGCACGCGCCAGTTCATTACGGTGAGAATGTCGTCGGTCGGCGAATCGTCGAGGCACATCTGCAGCCCGAGTTTCAGGAACGGGCTGCGGATTGCTTTGAGCCGCGCTTCGGCGTCGGCGATATTGTGCCTGCTCGTGGCGCGCGCGAACGCCACGAGGTCGCTGAGATCGCCGTCGAGCGAGCGGTCTTCGCGGAACACGTCGATGGCCGAGGCAAGTGCGCCGCGGATTTCGTCGAGTCGGTAGGCGAGAAACGCCGCCGCGACCGTGCCGCCAAGCACGATCGCAATGCCGACAGTATCGAGGAAATGGCTGTCGCGGCCCTCGTAGATCACCACGAACGCGATCAGCGCGACCGCGCCGAAGACGCCAATACCGGTCGAAAGACCCTGTCCGCCGCGTATCTGCGGCCGCTTTTGGAAGCTAACTTTCGTCGCCACGCTCTGCCTCGACTTTCACTTACGTCAAAGCGTGTCGCGAACGGCCTTCGCATGCATTGCGTTATGTCAATCGCAGTGCAGAACAACGGGTGCGCCGTCGCAGCTTCAGGGTTCGTCGGCCCAGATCGTGTTGCAATGCGTTTCCTCGGGCTGCCAAAGGCGGTCGGCCGACAGAGCAAGGCGGCGTCCGTCTGCGAGCAGCAAGCCTTCGTCCGCCAGCAGCTTCAGTTGTTCGATGTGGCGCTTCGTGCGTCCATTTGGTTTGCCGAAATCGCCGCCCGTCGGCGCCACGCGATGCCACGGCACGAGCTCTTTTTCGTCGGGCGCCAATTGCGCGAGCATGTAAACGACATGGCGCGCAGGAATGTTCAGCGATTCAGCAAGGCGCTTGGCCTCGGCGACGCGACCCTTGGGAATGCGGCGCACGGCGGCCAGCAGGGCTTTGCGCATTTTGGCGTAGGCGACGGAAGGTTTTGCCATCGCGCGTTTCAAAAGAACGCCCCGCAGCGCCGCGGCGGCCGATGCGAGGAAAGATGGCGGACAGGGCGAGATTCGAACTCGCGATACCGTTGCCGGTATTTCAGTTTTCGAGACTGACGCCTTCAGCCACTCGGCCACCTGTCCGCACGAAAGGCTGTCGTAAAGGCGGGCATGTCTAATGCCAAATGCTGCGAAGCGCAAGTGCGCCAAACGCCCCTACTTCAAGTCCGCGTCGCGGGCGGCGTTGGCGCGCGCGAACTCGCGCGGATCGAGGCCGTTATAGAGCGTCCAGGCCGCCGCCACCGCGATCCCCACGGTGAAGGTCAACGCGTGGCTGATCAGCGCATAGGCAAGCGCTGTGGCGGCCGGCACGCCGTAAAAGGCGAGGGCGAATACGATCGCGGCATGGAATACGCCGATCCCGCCGGGGGCGGCGGGTACCAGAAACGCCATCGCAACCACGCCGACCGTAAAAGCCCCCATCGCGAACGTGGCATCCGGCCACACCGAAGCGATCCCGGCCGTGAAAGACACGACCGCCAAGCCCCAAATGACGGCCGACAAGGCGACCGCCTGCACGAACACGGCGGGCCGCGCCAAAACGCCGAGCCCTTGCAGCAAATCTTCAAGCCGATGCAGCACTGCCCCATGCCAGCGTCGCGGCGTGAGCAGGGCAACCAAGCGCAAAGCCTGGGCGCGCAGGCGCACGGCGGCGGCGACAAGCGCCATGCCGACGACGAGCACGGCCGTTACGATCTCGATCCCTTCGACGACTATGGCCGGCGGGTTTGGCATCAGAAAAATCGCGAGGATCAGCACCGCGAGGGCCGCTGCTAGATCGCACAACCGGTCGAGCACGATCGCCGAAAACGAGGCGGGCAGGGCCACCTGCGCGCGCCTTGCAAGCACCCACATCATCGCGAATTCGCCCGCGCGCATCGGCAGCAAGCTATTGATTGCATTGCCTAAAGCGTGCGCGCCGTAGGCGTCGTTGTAGGCCACTTGGGTCGCCGGGGCGGTTGCGCGCAGCAATATCCGCATGCGCAAGGGCCGCACGGCCAGCCATACGAGCCACACGCCGATCATGGCCGCCACCTGCCATGGATCGGCGCGCCCCAGCGCCTGGCCGACTTCCGCCAAATCGACAAAACGCAGCAGAGCTGCGACGGCAAGTGCCATGACCGGCACCCAAGCCCAGCGCACTGCAAGTCTTTTCAAGGTGTTGCTGGACTTTTCCGGGGCGGAAGCGGACATTGCGGGGGCCGGTGTAGCAGGCGGCCCAGGCTCGGTCACGCGATTTTCCGGCACGCCGCTTGACAGTCGAAGTCCTGTAAGTATAGTGCGCGCTCTTTGAAAGACCGGGGCAGGCTCGGTTGGCCGATTTTCGGCTGCCGATAGCACCCGAGGGA
The DNA here is from genome assembly GCA_027532905.1 of Magnetospirillum sp. Classification (NCBI taxonomy): domain Bacteria; kingdom Pseudomonadati; phylum Pseudomonadota; class Alphaproteobacteria; order Rhodospirillales; family Rhodospirillaceae; genus Magnetospirillum; species Magnetospirillum sp. The sequence goes on along the minus strand of JAPZUA010000004.1, from coordinate 543,338 downwards.
TAAGCAAAATGTACGCAGTCATTCGCACCGGCGGCAAGCAGTACAAGGTCGCCAAGAACGACGTCATCGTCGTCGAGAAGCTCGAAGCCGAAGCTGGCAAGACCGTCGAGTTCGGCGACGTGCTGATGGTCACCGACGCCGGCAAGGCCACCGTCGGTAGCCCGACCGTTGCCGGCGCCAAGGTCACCGCCACGGTATTGGCGCAGGGCAAGGGCGAGAAGATCATCATCTTCAAGAAGCGCCGCCGCCAGAATTCGCGCCGCAAGAACGGGCATCGCCAGTTCGAAACGACGCTGCGCATCGTCGACATCAAGGTCGCCTAAGGGAGTATCGGGAAATGGCGCATAAAAAAGCAGGCGGTTCTTCGCGCAACGGGCGCGACACAGCCGGTCGCCGTCTCGGCCTCAAGCGCGCGGGCGGCCAGGTCGTCCTCGCGGGCAACATTCTGGTCCGCCAGCGCGGCACCGTCTACATCGCGGGCAAGGAAGTCGGCATGGGCCGCGACCATACGCTGTTCGCGCTGAAGACCGGCAAGCTGGTTTTCCGCAAGGCCGGCGGCAAGACGATCGTTTCGGTCGAGGCAGCGTCGGTCGAGCCGGCGCCGGTGGCCGTCGCCGCCGAGTAAGCCGTCCCACATTCCGCCCGACGACAGGCGGTTCTGCCAGACAAGGGAACGGCGCCAGGCCGTTCCCTTTTCTCGTTTTTGGACCTGAAAAAAGATGAAATTTCTCGATCAATGCAAGATCTTCGTCAAAGCGGGCGACGGCGGTGCCGGTTCGGTCAGCTTTCGGCGCGAGAAATTCATCGAATATGGCGGCCCCGACGGCGGCGATGGCGGCAAGGGCGGCGACATCTGGATCGAAGCGGTCGCCAACCTCAACACGCTGATCGATTATCGCTACCAGCAGCATTTCAAGGCCGAAAAGGGCCATCACGGCGAGGGCCGCCAAAAATCCGGGGCCGGCGGCAAAGACATCGTGCTGAAAGTGCCGGTGGGTACGGCCGTGCTGCACGACGACCAGGAATCGCTGATCGTCGACATGCGCGAGGCGGGCCAGCGCGTGCGCCTGTGCAAGGGTGGCGACGGCGGCTTCGGCAACACGCACTACAAATCCTCGACGAACCAAGCGCCGCGCCAAGCAGGGCCCGGCTGGAAGGGCGACGAGCGCTGGATTTGGCTGCGCTTGAAACTGATCGCCGATGTGGGCCTCGTGGGCTTGCCGAACGCCGGCAAATCGACGTTCCTTGCCGCCACCACCTCGGCCAAGCCCAAGATCGCCGACTATCCGTTCACCACGCTGAAGCCGCAATTGGGCGTGGTGCGCATCGACGAGGACGAGCTCGTGATCGCCGACCTGCCGGGCCTCATCGCGGGGGCGGCCGAAGGCAAGGGCCTCGGCCATCGCTTCTTGGGCCATGTCGAGCGTTGCGGGGCGGTCTTGCATCTGATCGACGGCACGCAAGAGAAGGTCTCGGCCGCCTACAACCAAATCCGCGACGAGCTCGAAACCTATGGCCACGGGGTGGCCGAAAAGCCCGAGATTGTCGGCCTCAACAAAATCGACGCGCTCGATCCGGATGCCATCAAGAAGGCGCTGGCCTTGCTGAAGCGCGCGGCCAAGAAGCGCAGCCCGAACTCGCTTGTACTCGCCTTGTCGGGTGCCGCAGGAACGGGTGTGACGGACGTGCTGCGCGCCTTGGCAGTCCCTGTCGGCGCGCGCCGGGCCGCCGATCGCGCCGAGCGCGAAGCCATGCGCAGCGACGACGACAGATGAATTTCGAAAACGTCAAACGCCTCGTCGTGAAGACGGGCTCGGCGCTGATGGTCGATGCCGAGGGCGGCGTGCGCGCCGATTGGCTCGCCGGCCTCGCCGACGATGTGGCGATGCTGAAATCCCGCGGCCTCGACGTGATCGTGGTCACGTCGGGTGCCGTCGCGATCGGGCGCTGGAAGCTCGGCTACGGCACGCGCGTGCTGAAGATCGAAGAAAAGCAAGCGGCCGCCGCGACCGGCCAAGTATGGCTTGCCCATGCGTGGCTTCAAGCGTTGGCCGCGCGCGGTCTCGTGGGTGCGCAATTGCTGCTGACACCCGACGACACCGAAGAACGCCGCCGCCACCTCAACGCACGCGCCACGGTCGCGACCTTGCTTGAGACAGGGGCGGTGCCGATCATCAACGAGAACGACACGGTCGCAACCGAGGAGCTGCGTTTCGGCGACAATGATCGCCTTGCCGCACGCGTGGCGCAGATGGCATCGGCCGACGCACTCGTGTTGCTGTCGGATATCGACGGGCTCTATACCGCCGATCCGCATCGCGATCCCGCCGCCCGCCATTTGCCGGAAGTTACCGACCTTACGCCGGAGATTCTCGCGATGGCCGGCGAAGCACGGCCCGGCTATTCGTCGGGCGGCATGGTCACGAAGCTGGGGGCCGCGCGCATCGCACTTGGTGCCGGGTGCCGCATGGCGATCGCGTCCGGCAAGCGCTTGCGTCCGCTGCAAGCGCTCGAACAGGGGGCGCGCTGCACCTGGTTCGTGCCGCAGGGCAGCCCCGCTTCGGCGCGCAAACGCTGGATTGCGGGTACGGTCGAACCCGCTGGCGCTGTCGTGATCGACGACGGGGCCGTGCGCGCGTTGGGCCAGGGCAAGAGCTTGCTGCCCGCAGGCGTGGTCGGCGTCGAAGGGGCATTCGAGCGCGGCGATGCGATCCGTGTGCGCGACCGGGCGGGCCGCGAAGTGGCACGTGGTTTGAGCGCCTATGCCGCCGCCGATATTGCGCGGATCCAAGGTCGCCGTTCGTCCGATATCGAAGAATTGCTGGGCTATCGCGGCCGCGACGAAATCATCCATCGCGACGATCTCGCGATGGGCCCGGTTTGAACTGCCGATCCCGCTCGTTAGAATAGTGCCGATGAAAGCCGAATCGATGGCCGCACAAGACCTCCCCCTCAAAGCCGCGATGGAAGCGATGGGCCTTGCCGCACGGCGTGCGGCTTCGTTGCTCGCGGTCGCTCCGGCCAAGAAAAAAAGTGCGGCCCTGCGCATGGCGGCCGACAAGATCCGCGCGGCATCCGATGCGATTCTCGAGGCAAATGCTGCCGACGTCGCGTTTGCGGTCGAGGCTGGCAATTCGCTCGCGATGGTCGACCGTTCGCGTCTCGACATCAAGCGCATCGAGGCCATCGCCAAGGGTCTCGAAGACGTCGCGGCGTTGCCCGATCCGGTCGGCTCGATTCTGCAGGGCTGGAATCGGCCAAACGGGCTGATGATCTCGCGCGTTGCCGTTCCCATCGGCGTGATCGGCATCATCTACGAAGCGCGCCCGAACGTGACGGCTGACGCGGGCGCCTTGTGCGTCAAATCCGGCAATGCCGCGATCCTGCGCGGGGGCCAGGAGAGCTTCCATTCGTCGCAAGCGATCGTGGCTGCGATCCGCGCCGCGTTGGCTGCATCGGGTCTGCCGGAAGACGCCGTGCAGTTGGTACCCACGCGCGACCGCGCGGCGGTGGGCCACATGCTCGCCATGCACCGCTATATCGACACGATCGTGCCGCGCGGCGGCAAGAGCCTAATCGAACGCGTGATGAAGGAAACGCACATTCCCGTGATCGCGCATCTCGAAGGGCTGTGCCACACCTACATCCACGAATCGGCCGACATCGACATGGCGCGCAAAGTCACGATGAACGCCAAGATGCGCCGCGTCTCGGTATGCGGGGCAACCGAAACGCTGCTGGTCGACCGGGCGGCCGCACCTACGCATCTGCCCGCCATCCTCGACGATCTGATCGCGGCGGGCTGCGAAATTCGCGGCGACGCCGACGTGCAGAAAATCGATCGCCGCGCGCTTGCCGCAACCGACGCCGATTGGACGACCGAATATCTCGACGCGATCCTGGCCGTCAAAATCGTCGATGGGCTCGATGCGGCGATCGACCATGTCAACGCCTACGGCTCGCACCACACGGACGCGATCGTCGCGGGCGATGCTTCGGCTGCCGAGGCGTTTTTGTCGCGCGTCGATTCCGCGATCGTGCTGCACAATGCGTCCACGCAGTTCGCCGACGGCGCCGAGTTCGGCTTCGGCGCCGAGATCGGTATTTCGACCGGCCGCTTGCCGCCGCGCGGACCCGTCGGGGCCGAACAGCTCACGACCTACAAATACGTCGTGCGTGGGGCTGGGCAGACGCGGCCTTGAGCATCGCCCCGCCTCTCTATCGTCTGGGATTGGCGCCCAAGCGTCGCGTGGGTCTGTTCGGCGGTTCGTTCAATCCCGCCCACGAAGGCCACGCGCATATCGCGCGCGAAGCCTTGAAGCGCCTCGATCTCGACGAAGTCTGGCTCATCGTGAGCCCGCAAAATCCGCTCAAAGAAGCAAGCGGCATGGCGCCTTTGGCGGCACGGCTTGCGAGCGCCAAGGCCGTGTGCGCGGGCCATCCGCGCATAAAGGCGGTTGCGCTGGAGACGTGGCTGGGCACGCGCTTCACCGCCGACACGCTCGAAGCCTGCGCGCGGCGTTTTCCGCGCACGCAGTTCGTGTGGCTGATGGGAGCCGACAATCTGCTCCAGTTCGACCGTTGGCAGCGTTGGCGGAAAATTTTTAACACGATGGTCATTGCCGTTTTCGCGCGCCCGACGTATTCTAACAAAGCATTGGTCGCAAAGGCGGCTCGGGCCTTTTCCACAGCCCAAATCGGATCCCGTCGGGTCCGCCGTTTGGGCACGTTCGCGCCGCCGGCGTGGGCGTACTTTCCGGTCCGCCTGCATCCGGCCTCTGCCACGCGGATCCGTGCGGGCCTCAAAACCCCATGGCCCTCCGCGCGAACCAAGACCAGCAACTCGCCGCCACGTTCGCACCGTTAACCGTACGACCAACTCGGGAGACACGCGATCGCCACGACAAAGCGCAAGACCGTATCCGCGCCCAAAACGGTCCTTAAACTCGTCGCCAAAACGCTCGACGACGACAAAGCCGCCGACCCGGTCGTCATCGACCTCGCCGGCAAAAGCTCGATCGCCGACTACATGATCGTCGCCAGCGGCCTCTCGAGCCGCCACATCCAATCCATGGCCCAGCACGTCGTCGAGAAGCTGGAGGGCAAAGGCCTCAAAGGCATCCGCATCGAGGGTGCCGACCAGGGCGATTGGGTGCTGATCGACGGTGGCGACATCGTCGTGCACCTGTTCCGGCCCGAAATCCGCGCCCAGTACGGGCTCGAGAAAATGTGGGCCGACGATTGGGAAGAGCCGGCCGCAGCGCATGCTTAAGCGCTGAGCCGGGATGCGCGTCACGATCGTGGCAGCGGGCCGCGCGCGCGGCTCGCCCGAGGATGCGCTTGTCGGCGAATATGCCAAGCGCCTGACGGCGAGCCCGGCGGGCATCGGCCCGCTCGACTGCTGCGAGATCGAGGCCAAGCCCAAAGACAAAGCCGACGCGGCCGGCCGCAAGCGCGCGGAAGCCGAAAAGCTGCTGGCGCAAGTGCCGGACGGTGCTTTTCTGGTGGCGCTCGATCCGCGCGGCAAAACGCTGTCGACCGAAGAATTCGCGTCGAAGCTTGCCGCCTGGCGCGACGACGGCAACGGCGACGTGGCGTTTGCGATCGGCGGGGCGGACGGGCTCGATGCGTCGTTGCTGGCACAAGCGCGTTTTCGCCTGTCGCTAGGCGCCATGACATGGCCGCATCTGCTCGCGCGCGCGATGCTGGCCGAACAATTGTGGCGCGCAGCTTCGCTGTTGGCTGGACACCCCTACCACCGCGCCTAAAATAAGCGACTTTTTGCGAATCGAGTCGCTGCGATGCAAGCCAAAGCCAAATCCGCGCCGAAAGAGCCCGATGCGACGCTGCGTCTCTATCGCAGCTTGCGCCGCATTCGGCGCGTCGAAGAGGAAATCGCGCGCCTCTACCCGTCGGACAAAATCAAAAGCCCCGTGCACCTGTCCATCGGCCAGGAAGGCATTGCCGTCGGGGTGTGCGACGCCCTCGAAGCGCGCGACGCGGTCTCAGGCACCTATCGCGGCCATGCGACCTATCTCGCCAAAGGCGGGTCGCTCAACGCGATGATGGCCGAGCTCTACGGCAAGGACACCGGCTGTGCGCGCGGCAAAGGCGGGTCGATGCATCTGATCGACATGCGCGCCAAAGTGCTGGGCACGTCGGCCGTCGTCGGCACGACCGTGCCCGTCGCGGTCGGCTATGCCTTGGCGCAAAAGCGCTTGAAGACCGGGGCGGTCGTCGCATGTTTCCTCGGCGACGGGGCGACCGAAGAAGGCTGCTTTGCCGAGAGCCTGAATTTTGCGGCCCTCCATAAATTGCCGGTCGTGTTCGTGTGCGAGAATAACGGCTTCGCGATCCACGAACCGTTGTCGAAGCGCTGGGCCACGGATCGGCTGTGCGCGCGCGTGGCGACCTACGGCATTCCGGCCAAGCGCTTTGCCGATTCCGACACGGTCGCGATCCGCAAGCATATCGAAAAAGCCTTGCCCAAGATGCGCAAAGGCGGCGGCCCGATCTTCATCGAGTGCCTCACCTGGCGCTGGCGCGAGCATGTCGGCCCCGGCGAAGACTACGATGCCGGCTTCCGCAGCAAGGCGATGCTCGCCAAGTGGCAGAAAAAAGATCCAGTCGCCAAGGCCGCCAAAGCTTTGTCGGCCAAGCAGCGTGCCGCGATCGACGCCGAGATCGAAGCTGAAATCGCCGCAGCGATCGTGTTCGCCGAAGCGTCGCCCTTCCCCGCGATCGAGGAGCTTGGCACCGATGTCTATGCGTAAGCTCGCCTGGCCGGGGCGCATCGAAGACGGGCGGCGCGTGCTAAAATACGTCGATGCCTTGTCCGAGGCCGTCGCACTCGAGATGGCGCGCGACAAAAACGTGTTTCTGTTCGGGCTCGACGTCGACGACCACAAGGCGATCCAAGGCTCGACGCGCGGCCTGCTTGATCGCTTTGGCCCCGAGCGCGTGTTCACGACACCGTTGTCTGAAGACGCGATGACCGGGGTCGCCATCGGAGCCGCGATGGCCGGCATGCGGCCGATCCATGTGCATATCCGCATGGATTTTCTGATGCTGTGCATGAACCAGCTCGTCAATATCGCCGCCAAGGCGCGCTATATGTATGGCGGCCAGATCAAAGTGCCGCTCGTCGTGCGCACGATCATCGGCAAATCCTGGGGCCAGGGGGCGCAGCACAGCCAGGGTCTCCATTCGATGTTCATGCATGTGCCGGGCTTGAAGGTCTGCGCGCCGTCGAATGCGCACGACGCCAAGGGTGCGTTGATCGCGGCGATTCGCGACGACAATCCGGTCGTGTTCGTCGAGCATCGCTTGCTTTATGCGACGGAAGCTTTCGTGGCGGAGGCACCCTTTGTCGTCGCCCCCGGCCGTGCGCGCGTGTGCCGTTTCGGGCGCGACGTCACGATCGTCGGCATCTCCAACATGGTCGTCGAAGCCTTGCGCGCCGCCGATCTCTTGAAAGAGGCAGGCGTGTCGGCCGAGGTCATCGACCCGATTTGGCTCGCGCCGCTCGACAGCGACACGATCGTCGAAAGCGTGCGGCGCACGCGCAAGCTCGTGATCGTCGACAATGGCTGGTCCATGTGCGGGGCCGGTGCCGAGATCGCCGCACGTGTCGCCGAGGCGTGTGCGGGCGAAGGCCCGTTGCAGATCCAGCGTTTGGGTTTTGCGCCGACACCGTGCCCGCCTTCGCCGCCGCTCGAGGCTGCGTTCTATCCCAATCCGGCCACGATCGCGGCGGCCGCCTACAAGCTCGCTCGGCCCGATGCGCAAGCTTGGGCGCCCGATGCGGCCAAAGCCGAGCTTGCCTATCAGCTGCAGTTCAAAGGCCCGTTCTGATGTTCTACGAACTTGCCGCCCCCTCGTGGGGCCAGGAAGAAATCGACGCGCTGCAGGCCGTCATCGCCTCGGGCCGCTACACGATGGGCGAACGCGTCGCCGCAATGGAAGTGGCTTTTGCCGCCTATCACGGCAAGAAATACGGCGTGATGGTGAATTCCGGCTCCTCGGCCAATCTCATTTGCGTGGCGGCGATGGCCTACCACTCCAAGCGCCCGTTGGCGCGCGGCGACGAGGTCATCGTGCCCGCGATTTCGTGGAGCACCACCTACCATCCGCTGCAGCAATACGGCCTCAAATGCCGCTTCGTCGATGTCGAGCTCGAAACGTTGAATATGGACGTCTCGAAACTCGAACAGGCTTTGACACCGAAGACCAAGGCGCTGCTCGCCGTCTCGATCCTCGGCAATCCCGCTCGGCTCGACGAGATGCGTGCTTTCTGCGACCGCCATGGCCTGTGGTTCATGGAAGACAATTGCGAGTCGATGGATGCGGTGCTGCCCTCAGGCCGCAAGGCCGGCACGCTCGGCGATCTCAGCACGTTCAGCTTTTTCTTCTCGCACCATATCTCGACGATGGAAGGCGGCATGGTGCTGACCGACGATCTCGAGCTTTTCCACCTTCTCAAATGCATGCGCGCGCACGGCTGGACGCGCGATCTGCCGGCCGATTCGCCGCTCTACAAGCGTGCGGGCAGCGACCATTTCGAGGCCTATCGCTTCCTGTTCCCGGGCTACAATGTGCGCCCGCTCGAAATGGAAGCGGCCGTGGGTCTCGAGCAGCTCAAAAAGCTGCCTTCCATGACGGCCGCACGGCGGCGCAATCTCGCCCTGTTCCAGAAGCTTTTTGCGGGCGATCCCAATTTCATCATCCAGAAGGAGCATGGGCAGAGCTCGTCCTTCTGCTTCACGCTGATCTTGAATCCGGCGAAGGATCTCGACCGCGAGCGCATCTTCGCCGCACTCAAAGCCGCCGATATCGGCTTTCGCATCATCACGGGCGGCTGCTTCCTGCGCCACGACACGATCAAGTACTACGACTACGACATCGTCGGCGGCGCTGTGCCGAACGCGGATCTCGCGCACGATCGCGGCTTCTTCGTCGGCAACCATCCGCACGATTTGACGCCGCAGATCGAAAAACTGCGCCGCGTGCTCGATGCGGCGGTGCGCGGCTAGCGCACTTCGCTGTCGGGTTCGTAGACCACGATGCGGCTGCCGGGGGCGGCCACTTTCACGTCGACCTCGATGAGATCCTTGAGCTTCTCGCGCAAGGCTTGGCGCTTTTCGGGCGCCACCACGAACGCCACGAACCCGCCGCCGCCGGCTCCCAGCAATTTGCCGCCGACGGCACCGGCGGCAATGCCAGCTTCGTAGATCGCGTCGATCTCGGGCGTGGAAACGCCGTCGGCAAGTTCGCGCTTCAAGCGCCACGCATCGTTCATCAGCATGCCGAGTTCGCGCATCGGCCGGTTCGTGCTCGCGATGATCGCCTGCGCTTCGTCCACCATCTCGCGCATGCGGTGCAGGTTGCGCTCTTTGGCATCCATATTGGCGATCTGTTTGGTCGCCACCGTCATCGCGTAGCGCGACAGGCCGGTGAAAAACAGCACGAGCGAGCTTTCGAGCTCGTCGCGTCGGTCGCGCGTGAGCACCAAGGGGGTCACGTCGAACGAACCGTCGGTACGGAAATCGATGCGGTTGAGGCCGCCATAGGCAGCCCAAATCTGGTCCTGGCTGCCGACCGGTTCGCGGATCACTTGCTGCTCGATGCGGATCGCTTCGCTGGCAAGCGCGTGTTTGGAAATCATCTGGCCGCGCAGCGCATAGAGCGCATTGAGGAGGCCCACCGTGAAGGCCGACGACGAGCCCAACCCTGAGCGTGCCGGCAGGTCGCCGTCATGGTGGATTTCGAGGCCGCGCTTTTCCTTCTGGTCCAGCAAAACGGCGCGTACGGCCGGATGCTCGATCTCGAGCAGATCGTTGACGAGCTCGATTCGCGACCACACCACGCGGTAGCGATGCGCAAAAAACGGCGGCAGGCGCCGCAGCGAGATGTTGCAGTATTTGTCGATCGCCGTGCCGATCACGGCCCCGCCATGGCGCTGAAACCATTTGGGATAGTCGGTTCCGCCGCCGAACAAAGACAGCCGATAAGGGGTGCGCGAGACGATCACAAACTGCTCCGTCTCAGGGGCCGGGGCCAAGAGTTGCGGGGTCGGAATCAATCGCTTATATCATGCGCTTACGCATCGATGTCAAAAGCGGGCAAAAGCCGCACCGGAAAGGCCCAGGGCGATGGCAAACAAGCTGCGCATTCTCGTGACCGGCGGGGCGGGCTATCTCGGATCCACACTGGTGCCGGCCTTGCTCGAGGCGGGCTATGCCGTGACCGTGCTCGACAATTTCATGTTCCGCCAAGCCCCGCTTGCGCATGTCTGCGCGCATCCGGATTTCGACGTGGTGCGCGGCGACTGCCGCGACGTATCCGTGCTGAAGCCGCTTGTGGCCAAGGCCGACATTGCGATTCCGCTGGCAGCCCTCGTGGGTGCGCCCTTGTGCAACAACGACCAGACCGGGGCCGTGTCGATCAACCGCGATGCGGTGCGCACGCTTCTGGGCTTGCTCGCCAAAGACCAGCGCGTGCTGATGCCGGTCACGAACTCCGGCTACGGCGTTGGCGAACCCGGCAAAGAATGCACCGAGGAAAGCCCGCTGCGCCCGCTGTCGCTCTACGGGCGCACGAAGGTCGAAGCCGAGGAACTGGTGCTCGGCCGCGACAACGGCATGTCGTTCCGGCTTGCGACCGTGTTCGGCATGAGCCCGCGCATGCGCATCGACCTGCTCGTCAACGATTTCGTGCATCGCGCCGTCACGGATCGCGCGGTCGTGCTGTTCGAGCCGCATTTCAAGCGCAACTACATCCATGTGCGCGACGTCGCCCGCGCCTTCCTGCACGGCATCGCCAATTTCGCGGCGATGAAAAACCGGCCCTACAATGTCGGCCTGTCGGACGCCAATCTCTCGAAGATGGAGCTGTGCCAGCGCATCCAAGCGCATGTGCCGGGCTTCGTTTTTCTCGAGGCACCCATCGGCGAAGACCCGGACAAGCGCGATTACATCGTCTCGAACGCGCGCATCGAAGCGACGGGCTTCAAGCCCGCGCACTCGCTCGATGCCGGCATTGCCGAGCTCGTCAAAGGCTACCGCATGATCCGCAACGGCATGTACGGCAACGTATGAAGATCGTCGATCTCGATCTGCCGGGACTCAAACTCGTCGAGCCCAAAGTCTTCGGCGACGCGCGCGGCCTGTTTCTCGAAACCTGGAACCAGGCGCGCTACGAAGCGGCCGGCATTGCAGGGCCCTTCGTGCAGGACAATCTGTCGCGCTCGCGCCGCGGCACGCTGCGTGGGCTCCACTACCAAAAGCCGAATATGCAGGGCAAGCTCGTGTCGGTCGTGGCCGGAACAGTGTGGGACGTGGCGGTCGATCTGCGCCGGTCGAGCCCCTCCTTCGGTAAATGGTTCGGCGTCGAACTCAGTGCGGAAAATCGCCGCCAATTGTGGGTCCCCGGCGGCTTCGCGCACGGCTTTGCGGTGCTCAGCGATTCCGCCGACTTCGCCTACAAAGTGACGGGCCCCTACAGCCCGCAAGACGAGCATGTGCTGCGCTGGGACGATCCCGCCATCGGCATCGATTGGAAGCTTCCGTCCGGCGACGTGCTGCTCGCCGAGCGGGATAAGAACGGCAAGAATCTCGCCGAGGCGGTGATCTTTGACTGAGCGCAGCGGCATCGTTTTGGCGGGCGGCTCGGGCACGCGCCTGCATCCGGCCACGCTTGCGACGAGCAAGCAGCTGCTGCCGGTCTACGACAAGCCGATGGTCTACTACCCGCTCAGCACGCTGATGCTGGCGGGCATTCGCCGCATTCTGCTGATCTCCACGCCGCACGATCTGCCCGCGTTCAAGCGCCTGCTCGGCGACGGCTCGGCGTGGGGATTGGAACTGCACTACGCCGAACAGCCCAAGCCCGAGGGCTTGGCGCAAGCGCTTATCATCGCCGAGCCGTTTCTGGCGGGCCGGACGTCTGCACTTGTGCTCGGCGACAATATCTTCCACGGCGAAGGCCTGTCGCGCCGTCTGCAGGCGGCAGCCCAAGCAACGCAACCCGGTGCGACGATCTTCGCCTACCAAGTCGCCGATCCCGAGCGCTACGGCGTGGTCACGCTCGATGCGAAGGGCAAAGCGCTCGACATCGTCGAAAAGCCGAAAGATCCGCCTTCGAACCTCGCTGTGACGGGCCTCTATTTCTACGATGCAAGTGCGCCCGCGCGCGCCAAATCGCTGAAGCCCAGCCCGCGGGGCGAGCTCGAGATCACCGATCTCAACCGCCTCTATATGCAAGAAGGGCTGCTCAGCGTCGAAACGCTCAATCGCGGCTATGCGTGGCTCGATACGGGCACGCAAGATTCGCTGCTCGATGCGGCCAATTTCATCGCGGCCGTCGAACGTCGCCAGGGGCTCAAGATCGGTTGCCCTGAGGAAATCGCCTGGCGTCAGCGCTGGATCGATTCGGCGGCGCTTGCGCGCCTCGCCGAGCCGCTGCGCAAAAGCGGTTACGGCGAGTATCTGCTGCGCGTCGCCAAGGCCGGTTGAGCGCCATGCGCACGCTGCTCGTCACCGGCGGTTGCGGCTTCATCGGCTCGGCCTATTTGCGCCATGTCGTGGGTCGCGGTCTGGCGCGGGCCGTCAATCTCGACAAGCTCACCTATGCCGCCAACCCGGCTTCCTTGGCTTCCCTCGAAGGCAACGACGCCTACCGTTTCGTCGAAGGCGACATCGGCGATAGCGCCAAGCTTTCCGCGCTGCTGGCTGAGGTGAAGCCCGATGCGATCGTCAATTTTGCGGCCGAGACGCATGTCGATCGCTCGATCGACGGGCCGCTCGCCTTCGTCGAAACCAATATTGCGGCAACCGCCCGCTTGTTGGTCGCTACCCTTGGCTATTGGCGCGACCTGCCGGCGGATGCAAAGAAGCATTTTCGTTTCCACCATATCTCGACCGACGAGGTGTTCGGCACGCTCGGCTTCGACGATCCGCCCTTCACCGAAGCTTCGGCTTACGCGCCCAACTCGCCCTATGCGGCGTCGAAAGCCGCGTCCGACCATCTCGTGCGCGCGTGGCACGAGACATATGGCTTGCCCACGCTCGTCACGAACTGCTCGAACAATTACGGGCCGTGGCAGTTCCCCGAGAAGCTGATCCCGCTGATGATCGCGAAGGCAGCTGCGGGCGAGAAGCTGCCGGTCTATGGCGACGGCCGTAACCGGCGCGATTGGCTGCATGTCGACGACCATGCCGCTGGCCTGTGGCAAGCGCTCGTTAACGCCGCACCGGGGGCGACCTACGCGTTCGGCGGCGGCGCGGAGCTTGCCAATCTCGATGTCGTGCACGCGATCTGCGACCATGTGGACCGGCGTTTGGGCGTGCCCGCTGCGGGCGCGCGCCGCAATCTGATCGAATTCGTGCCCGACCGGCCGGGCCACGATCTGCGCTACGCGATCGACGCGGCCAAGGCCAAGGCCGAGCTTGGCTGGCAGCCGCGCTATAATTTTTCTGACGGGCTTGCTGCGACGGTCGATTGGTATCTCGACCATGTCGATTGGCTGCAATCGATCCGCGCGAAGCGCTACGCGCTGGATCGTTTGGGCAAAGGCTAGGGTCGGATGAAGCGCCTGCTCGTCCTCGGGGCCAGCGGCCAAGTCGCACGCGCTTTGTTGGCGCAAGGCCCTGTGGCGGGTTGGGACGTGACCGCACTGGGCCGCGCGCAGATCGATCTTACCAAGCCCGATGCGATAGCGGCCGCGATCGAGGCTGCAAAACCCGATGCGCTCGCCAATGCCGCCGCCTATACGGCCGTCGACAAGGCAGAAAGCGAGCCGGAGACGGCCGCGTTCCTGAATGCCGAAATGCCGGGCCGTGCAGCGGCTGCCGCAGCGGCGGCGGGCATTCCGTTTGTGCATCTGTCGAGCGACTATGTGTTCGGCGGACAGGAGCGCATCCCCTATCGCGAGGCGGACCCGACCGAACCGCTCAGCGTTTACGGCCGCACCAAGCGTGCCGGCGAAATCGCGGCGTACAAGGCGGGCGGGCGCTGCGCGATCTTGCGCACCTCGTGGGTCTTCGCACCCTGGGGTGCCAATTTCGTGCGCACGATGTTGCGCTTGGCCAAGACGCAAGAGCGCTTGCGCGTCGTCGACGACCAGCAGGGCGGGCCCACCTCCGCCCTCGATATTGCCGATGCGGTGCTCGCGATCCTCAAGCGTCAATGCGAAGGCGAACACAAATCCGGCCTTGGCCTGCTCCATTTCCAGGGCCGGCCGCCGACGACGTGGGCGCGTTTTGCCGAAGCGATCCTGGACGAAGGGGCAGTGCATGGCCATCCGCGCCCGCCGGTCGAGCGCATCGCCACGCACGAATACAAACTGCCGGCAGCACGTCCCGCCTGGGGTGTGCTCGACTGCGCGCGTATAGCGCGCGAATACGACATAACGCCGCCCGACTGGCGCAAGCGCTTGGCCGCAACCGTTTCCGCGATTCTGGCTGCCGAAGCTTAGATGGGCGGCGTTTAGGCGGGTTTGTAGCTCGGCAGGATGCGCTGCAGCGTGGCAACCACGCCCGCATCGTCGCAGCGAAGCGCAATCGCTTCGAGGGCCGCAAGATCGGCCTCGATCGCGGCGGCATCGACCGGCGGGGAGCCCGCAAGTTGGATCCCCGGCACGGACGTGGCGGTGTTCTGCTCGTCCTTGTAGAAAAGTTCTTCGAAGAGCTTTTCGCCGGGGCGCAAGCCCGTGAACGAAATCGCGATGTCGCGCTCGGGCCGTTTGCCCGCAAGCCGGATCATGCGCTTGGCAAGATCGAGGATGCGCACCGGCCCGCCCATTTCGAGCACCAAGAGACTGCCGCGGGCCGTACCGCTGCCGGCAAGGGCCAGCACGCTCGCCTGCAGCACCAACTCGCAGGCTTCGCGGATGGTCATGAAATAGCGTTCGATGTCGGGATGCGTGACCGTGATCGGGCCGCCGGCGGCAAGCTGGCGCTGGAACAGCGGCACGACCGAGCCCGAGGAGCCGAGCACATTGCCGAAGCGCACGGCAACGAACCGCGTGGAAGTGTTCTGTGCGTCGCGCGCCTGGCAGAAGATTTCGGCAAGGCGTTTGGTCGCCCCCAGCACGTTGGTCGGGTTCACGGCCTTGTCGGTCGAGATCAGCACCATCGCATGCGCACCGGCCGCCACCGCCGCGTCGGCGACGTTGCGTGTGCCTATGGCGTTGGTAAGCGCTCCCTGTGCGGGATTGGCCTCGAGCAGCGGCACGTGCTTGAGGGCGGCGGCGTGAAACACGATCTCAGGTGCGGCACGCGCCAGCACATGGCGCATCGCACCCGCTTCGCGCACATCGCCGATCGTGGCGCGCCGCGCCACATGCGGCCAGGTCTCCTCGACCTCGCGGTCGATCGCGTAGAGTGCAAATTCCGAATTGTCGATGAGATCGAGCTGGGCGGGGCCGCGCTGCGCGATCTGGCGCACAAGCTCCGCGCCGATGCTGCCGCCAGCTCCTGTAACGAGCACGCGCCGGCCGCGCACAAGCTCGTCCATCGCCGCCCGGTCGAGCACGGTCTGCGGCCGGCCGAGCAGATCTTCGATCGCGATCGGGCTCACATCGAGCGCATTGTCGCCCTGTGCGGCCCGGTTGAGTTCGTTGATGCGCGGCAGGCGCACGGCCGTAAGTCCGCAGCGGTCGGCAAGATCGACGACGTTGCTGAGTGCGGTTCCGTCCATCGACGTCGCGACAACGAGGCGCTGCGGGCGGAAGCCGCGGCGGCGCAGATCGGCAAGGATCGCCTCGAGCGCATTCACCGGCCCCAGCACATCGACGCCGCCGATCTGGCGGCCCTTGCGCCGTTCGGCGTCGTCGAGAATTCCGACCACAAAATAGGGCGCGCGCCCGCGGCGGCGATTGGCCTGCAGGAAAAGTTCGGCCCCATCGTTCGCACCGACGAGCAGCACCTGCACCTGGTCGGCGCGCGGGGCGCCGAACGAAAGATTGAGCTTGCCCTCGCGCACCGTGCGGTAGATGAGGCGCGGCCCCGTGAGTAGGGCAAACAGCACAAACCAGCCGATGAATATTGTCGAACGCGGCATGATCTCGAGCCGCGTCCACAAAAACATCGCGGGCACGAACAGCAGCAGAGCAAGCGTGGTGCCGCGCGCGATCACGGCAAGATCGTCGATCGAAACGTAGCGCCACACGCCGCGCGAGAGCCCTGTGAAGCGGAACGCGATTGCCGCGGCGACGACGAACAAGGCCGTGCCGCCTGCCAGAAAATCGACCGGATAGTCGAACATCTCGTCGCCGACGCGCAAGTACAGCGAAACGAGGAAAGCCGCCGCCGCCATGCCCAGATCGTGCGTCATGGCCAGTGCCACGCGGTTGAAGCGCGACAGGAAGGGCGCCCGCGTGCTCACAGGGCGCGGTAGCGCCGGCCGGGCGGCAGGCTCTTGCTGCGCCAAAGGCCCTTGATGTCGAACAGGAGCGCGTCGTCGGCCGTCAGCATCGCAAGATCGAGATCGGCGAAGGTGCGATGGCCGACGGCCGCAACGACCGCGTCGTAGCGCACGCCGCCGTCGAGTGTTGCCACGAGATCGACGCCATATTCGTGTTTGGCCTCGGCCGCATCGACGATCGGATCGTAGATGTCCACCGCATGGCCGCGCGCGCGCAGATCGTCGGCAAGATCGACGACCTTGGTGTTGCGCAGATCGGGCACGTTCTCTTTGAACGCGATGCCCAGCACCAGAATGCGCGCGCTAAAACCGCGCCGACCGACCAGCATGCGCGCGACTTCCGAGGCGCAATAGGCCGCCATGCTGTCGTTCGTGCGCCGGCCCGCAAGGATGATGTCGGGGTGGTGCTTCAATCGCATCGCCGCCTCGGCCAGATAGTACGGATCGACGCTGATGCAATGGCCGCCGACGAGCCCCGGCGTGAAGGGCAAGAAGTTCCACTTGGTGCGCGCGGCCGCGAGCACGTCGTGCGCCGACAGGCCCATCTTGTTGAAGATCATCGTGATCTCGTTGATGAACGCGATGTTGATGTCGCGCTGCGCGTTCTCGATCACTTTGGCGGCTTCGGCCGTGCGGATGTCGCGCGCCAGGAACACGTTGCCGCCGTTGATCGCACCGTAGAGGGCGCCGAGTTTTTCGGCCACTTCCGGTGTTTGGCCCGCGACCACCTTCGTGATGCGGTCGACCGTGTGCTCGCGGTCGCCGGGATTGATTCGCTCGGGGCTGTAGCCCAAAAAGAAATCAACGCCGCACACAAGGCCCGAGGCCTTGGCGATCTCGGGCCCCATGATCTCTTCGGTGACCCCCGGATAGACCGTGCTTTCGAGAACGACGATGGCGCCCTTTTTGATCGCCCCGCCGACCGTGCGGCTGGCGGCCACGACGGCCCGCAGGTCGGGCCGGTTGGCTTCGTCGATCGGGGTCGGCACGGTTACAATGAAAACGTCCGCCCCCGCCATCGCGGCTGCATCGGCCGAAAGTGCGAGCTTGCTTGCCTTGAGGCGCGAATTGTCGATTTCGCCGGTGCGGTCGTGGCCCGCTTTCAGCTCGGCCACGCGCGTCGAGTTGAGGTCGAAGCCCGTGACGCGGAAATGGCCGGCAAGCCCGACCGCAAGCGGCAATCCGACATAGCCGAGCCCGACGACGGCGATATGCGTGCGCGATTCCATGGGTTTCTCCGTATTTGGGTCTTTCGTAGCGGCCCTGCCTGCATTGCGCAAGCATCGAAAATCTTGGTCCCGAAGCTGCCGGACGCTTAGGCTAGGGGATCGTCGAATCGACGCGGCACCAGGGGCATCATGCGCAAGCGCAAGCTCGGCAAAAGCGGGTTTTTTGTGTCGGAGATCGGCTTCGGCACCTGGGGTATAGGTGGGTTCGTCGCGGGTGCCTCCTACGGCGCCACCGACGACCGCCAGTCGCGCGCGGCGCTGGTCCAAGCGCGCGATTGCGGCATCAATTTTTTCGATACGGCCGACGCCTATGGCGACGGCCACGCCGAGACGCTGCTGGGCGAAACGTTCGGCACGTCCGTTGCGGTGCGCATAGCAACCAAAGCAGGCCATCCGCGCTTTGGAGGCCCACAGGATTTTTCGCCGGCCCATCTGCGCCGCTCGGTCGAGGGCTCGCTTCAGCGACTGCGGCGCGGCACGATCGATCTTTTGCAGCTGCACAATCCGCCGCTCGACTTGCTGCATGCCGAGCCCGAGATCCTCGCCACACTCGAAGCGCTCAAGGCCGAGGGCAAGATCGCGGCCTGGGGCCTGTCGCTCAAAACGCCGGCCGAAGCGTTGGCGGCGATCGAGGCTTTCGCACCGGTGTGCGTGCAGGCGAATTTCAACTTGGCCGACCAGCGCGCCCTCGAAATCGGCCTGCTCGACCGCGCGCTGGCAGCCGATGTCGGCGTGATTGCGCGCACCCCGCTCGCCTTCGGATTCCTGTCGGGCAAGCTGGCGGCCGACGCGGTATTCCCCGAGGGCGACCATCGCCGCAATTGGCCGCCTGAGCGCATCCGCCAATGGGCCGATGCGGGCCGCAGCCTTGCGGGCGACATCGCGGCCAAAGCGGGCCACACGCTCGCACAGACTGCGCTGCGCTTTTGCCTGTCGCATCCGGCGATCAGCGTTGCGATTCCGGGCATGCTCGCACCCGCCGAAGTTTGCGAGAACGCCGCCACGTCCGATTTCGGCCCGCTCGATCCGGCCGATGTCGCGCGCATCCGCGCGGCCTATGCCGAAAGCGCTTTTGCAGCCCCCGCAACGCCCACACCCAAAACGCCGCCGCGCAACTAGCCGCAGAGCGGCACGCCAAGTTTAGCCGCAGAGCGGCACGACGGCGCTGCGCAGCGTTTCAATGATCTTGGTCTGGTCTTCGTCGGGCATCCCGGGCCACAGCGGCAGCGTGATCTCGCCCTCGCCCCATTCGTGCGACACCGGGAACGAAGCTTGCGTGTAGCCGTATTTCTCGCGGTAGTAGGTCAAGGTCGGCACCGACCGGTAATTGACCGTGACCGGGATGCCCGCCGCATTGAGGGCGGCGATCGCTGCATCGCGTGCGGCCGGCTTCACGTGGATCGGGAACAGATGATGTGCCGACACGCAAGTATCGGGCAGCGCCTGCAGCCGGATCGGCAGATTGGCAAGCTCGGTGCGATAGCGCTCGACCAGGGCCGTGCGCGCGGGCAGGCGCTCGCGGATCGTCGCGATCTGGTTCGGCAGCAAGGCCGCCAGCAGATCGGGCAGATTGGCCTTCACGCCCAAGCGCGCCATGTCCCAATGCCGATACTGGCCCGCTTTGAAGCGGTCGGCGGCGATCGCACTCATGCCGTGCAGGCGCGTCTGCTGCAGGGCGGCAAAGAGTTTTTCGTCCTTGAGGATGATCGCCCCGCCTTCGCCGCAGGTAACGTTCTTGGTGGCGTAGAACGAGAAGATGGCGACTTCCGCATGTTTGCCGGGCGGTTCGCCGTCGCGCGTGCCCTCGAAGCAATGCGCGCAATCCTCGATCAGCGTCACGTGGGCGGGCAGGGCCGCGCGAAGACCCGCCATATCGCACATGAGCCCGTACATGTGCACAGGGATGCACGCGCGCGTGCGTGGGCTGACCGCGCGTGCGGCGCTCTCAGGTGTCAGCAGCAGCGTGTGCGGATCGACATCGGCGAACACCGGCTTGGCGCCGATGAGCTCGACCATGTTCGCGGTCGCGATGAAAGTCTGGGCCGGGATAATGACCTCGTCGCCGGGCTTGATGTCGAGGGCCAGCAGCACGGCGAGTGCGCCGTTGGTCCAGCTATTCACGAGAAGCGCATAGGGCTGGCCGAAAAATTCGGCGATCTGCGCTTCGACCTTTTTGCCGACCGCACCCGAGGTCAGGAATGGCGTGTCGAGAACCTCGGCAACGGCCTTGGCGTCGGCGCTGGAAAGTCCGTGGCGGTAGAACTGCATGCTTGGTCTCGCGAAAAGGGCGGGGGCGGCAAGGGAAGGAACAGTCTTCTTGTCGGCCGGTGCCGCCGTGCCTGTCAACCCGCGAGCGCGTACCCGGGCAAGGGCTGGCTCGGCGTGAGGCCGATCAGCCGCAGCAAGGTCGGCAGAATGTCGGCGGCCTCGCTTGGCCGGGCACGCGTCGGCACGGCGCGCGCGCCCGGCATGTCGAACGCAAAGAAATTCGCGTTCCAAGCCGCCAGGATCGTGCGGCGCGCAAGCCCGGTGCGTTCGAGATGGGCGCTTATGCGCTCGAACGCGATGTCCGAGCCGCGCCCGGCATGGAGGGCCAGGAAAAAGGGCCGACCGTCGCGCATGCGCAGATCGAGCCAGGCAATCGGGTCGGCGACGTCGTCGGCAACAAGATATCCGGCCTGTGCCAGATCTTCGTCGATCGCAGGTGCGCGCAAGACGGCACTTGCACCCGGCGTTTCGCGCGCAAAACGGCGCACGCTGTGCGCCCATTCCTCGAAGGCGGGGCCCGGCAGCTGGTCGCGCTCGTCGATCAGCACCACCACGCTCCAACGCTGCCCTTGCGAGCTGGGTGCGACAAACAGCGCGATCCAGACCGCCGTCAGCAGCAGGATCGCCAGAATCGGTAGCAGGACGGAGACTCGCATCATCCGCCAGTCTAGGGCGCCCCCGTCTCGGGCGCCAAGCGCACAGATGCGAGAAGCACGGACACGCGCTAGACTCGCGCGTTATCCCGAATCGCGAAAGAGGCAGGGCTCGATATGCGTGCGCAAGACATGGAAGCAGTAATTCTGGCCGGTGGCCTCGGAACACGCCTGCGCGAGGAGACCGAAGTTCGCCCCAAGCCCATGGTCATGGTCGGCGGCACGCCGATCTTGCTGCACATCATGCGCATCTATCGGCGATTTGGCGTGAAGCGCTTCATCGTATGCCTCGGCTACAAGGGCGAGGTGGTGCGCGATTTCTTCGTGAATTATCGCCTACACAAGGCCGATATCGAGGTTGATTTGTCGACAAGCGCCGTGCGCGTGCTGGGCGACACGGCCCCGCTCGATTTCACGGTCACCCTCGTCGAAACCGGAGCCGAGGCCAATACCGGCAGCCGCATCCGGCGTGCGCTCAAGCACGTGCGTGGGTCCCAGTTTTTCGCCACCTACGGCGACGGGGTCGCTAATATCGACATCGAAGCGCTGCTCGAAACCCACCGCAATGGCGGCCGGCTCGGCACGATCACGGCCGTGCATCCGCCGTCGCGCTACGGCGAAATCGACATTGCCGGCAGCGACGTGCGCAGCTTCCGCGAAAAGCCGCAGACCGCCGACGGTTGGATCAATGGCGGCTTCATGGTGCTCGACAAGCGCGCTTTCGACGGGCTGCCGCCCGACGACGGCAAGATGAGCCTCGAGATCGATCTGATGCCGGTCTTGGCCGAGCGCGCGGCCCTGTCGGTCTATCGCCACGACGGCTTCTGGCAGTGCATGGACACGTTCCGCGACATGACGATGCTGAACGAGATGTGGGCGGCGGGCAAAGCGCCGTGGAAAGTCTGGGAGTGACGGGAAAGGCGGGGGCCATGGCACGCATCGACATTTCGATTTCCGAAGTCGGCCCGCGCGATGGGCTGCAAAACACGAAAATCTTCATGGCGACCGACGCCAAAAAGGCCTGGATCCGCGCGCTTGCGGCTTCCGGCCTGCCGGAAATCGAGGTCTGCTCCTTCGTCAATCCGAAGATGATCGCGCAGTTCTCCGACGCCGCCGAAGTCGCATCCGACGCGCTGACGATCCCCGATCTGTCGGTCGTGGCCCTCGTCCCCAATCTCAAGGGGGCGCAGCGTGCTGCCGAAATCGGCGTGCCGCGCTTGTCTTTGCCGATCTCGGCAAGCGAGGCGCATTCGCGCGCCAATGTGCGCAAAACCGTGGACGAGCAATTGGCCGAGTTGGGCGCCATCGTCGGCTTGCGCAACGCGTTGCCGGCCGAACGCCGCTTCAAGATCAATGCGGGTGTCTCGACCGCGTTTGGCTGCACGCTGCAAGGCGACGTGCCCGAAGCCGACGTGCTGCGCATCGCGGCTGCCGCTGTCGCGCTCGATGCGGATTCGGTGTCGATCGCCGACACGGTCGGCTACGCCAATCCGGGCCAAGTGCGCCGTCTGCTCTCGGCCGTCAAACGCGAAATTGGCGCGAAGCTCGATGCGGCGCACTTCCACAATACGCGCGGCCTTGGTCTTGCCAATTGCGTGGCCGCGATCGAGGCGGGCGTTTCCGCCCTCGACTCTTCGCTCGCCGGCCTCGGCGGCTGCCCCTATGCGCCGGGCGCTTCGGGCAATGTCATCACCGAAGATCTCGTGTTCATGCTCGAATCGATGGGCTTACGCACGGGGGTCGATTTCGACAAGCTCATGCACGCGCGCGAAATCCTGGTGGCATCGCTGCCGGGGGCGGAATTCTACGGCCATCTGGCCAAGTCGGGCCTGCCCAAAGGCTTTGCCGGCGCTGTGGCCGCCTGATGGAAAATCTGCCGCTTGCCGGATTGCGCGTCGTCGAATTTGTGCACATGGTCATGGGGCCGAGCTGCGGCTTGATCCTCGCCGATCTGGGGGCCGACGTGATCAAGATCGAGCCCGTACCGGGCGGCGACAACACACGGCGCCTCACGGCTTCGGGCTCCGGCTTCTTTCCGGCCTTCAACCGCAACAAGCGCGCGATTGCGCTGGACATGAAATCGCCTGAGGGGGCGGCGATCGCGCGCAAGCTGGTGGCTGAAGCCGACGTCGTCACCGAAAATTTCCGCCCCGGTGCCATGGAAAAGCTGGGCTTGGGCTACGAGGCCGTTGCGGCCTTCAATCCGCGCGCGGTCTATTGCTCGCTCAAAGGATTTCTCGACGGGCCTTACGAACATCGCACGGCCCTCGACGAGGTCGTGCAGATGATGGCGGGGCTTGCCTACATGACCGGCCCTGCCGGCCGGCCGCTGCGTGCCGGCACGTCGGTCAATGACATCATGGGCGGCATGTTCGCGGCGATCGGCATTTTGGCCGCCATCGAAGAGCGCCACCGCACCGGCAAGGGGCGCTACGTCAAATCGGCCCTCTACGAGAACTGCGCGTTCCTGGTGGCCCAGCATATCGCGCAATTCGGCGTCACGGGTGAGGCCCCGCCGCCGATGACCGTGCGCCGGGCCGCATGGGGCATCTACGACGTGTTCGACACGGCCGACAGCGGCCAATTGTTCGTGGCCGTCGTTTCCGACACGCAATGGGGGCCGTTTTGCGACGAGTTCGGCCTCGCCGAGCTCAAAGCCAATCCGGAACTCGCCACGAACCCGCTGCGCTGTGCCGCACGCCCGTGGCTGATCCCGGCCGTACAGAAGGCGTTCTCCGGCATCACCAAGGCCGATCTTGTGGCGCGTGCGGAAAAACTCGGCATTCCTTACGCGCCGATCCAAACCCCGGTGGATCTGCTCGACGACGCGCACCTGAACGAAAGCGGCGGGTTCGTCGAAGTTACGGCCGCCAACGGCCGCAAAATCCGAGTGCCCGGCCTACCCATCAGTTTCGACGGCGAGCGCCTGGGCGTGCGCCGCGACGTGCCTGCGATCGGTGCCGATGGCCGCGAAATCCTGGCGGGCCTCGGCTATGAAGCCGCCGATATCGAGCGGCTGGTTGCAGCCGGTATTCTTGGCCTACCGCCTGCGGTTTCTTGACGCTTGGCGCTTGATGCGCCTAACTTGGCGTCTTAAAGCGACAAATCGCAAAAACAGGGAGTCGTCGATGACCAAACTGACCCGCCGTCAATTTGCCGGGACCGCCGCAGGTGCGCTTGCCGCCGCCGCGATCGTTCGCCCTGCCGCCGCCCAGGCCAAGTGGAAATGGGATCTGCCCGCCGGTTACCCGGCCACCAATTTCCACTCGGTCAATCTGATCCAGTTCGCCAAAGACGTGAAGGACGCGTCGGGCGGCAAGCTTGAAATCACCGTCCATGCGGGCGCTTCGCTGTTCCGCGTGCCGGAAATCCTGCGCGCCGTGCAGACGCAGCAAGCCCAGATGGGCGAATTGCTGCAGGTCGTGCTCGAAAACGACGACGCGATGTTCGGGGCCGACAACATCCCGTTTCTTGCGACCTCGTTTGCCGAAGCGCGCCGCCTGGCCGCTGTCCAGAAGCCGTTCGTCGATCGCCGTCTGCAGACGCGCGGCGTGCGCATGCTGTTCGCCGTGCCGTGGCCGCCGCAGGGCTTCTACAGCCCCAAGGCGTTGGCCACGCCCGAAGATCTGCGCGGCCTGTCGTTCCGCTCCTACGGCGCATCGGCCGGGCGCTTTGCCGAACTCGCGGGCATGCGCGTCACGACCGTGCAGGCGGCCGAACTCGTGCAGGCGCTGGCCTCCGGCCGCGTCAACTCGATGATCTCGTCGGGTGCCACGGGCTTCGATTCGAAGATCTGGGAACACATCAAGTTCTTCTACGACGTCCAAGCCTGGCTGCCGAAGAACATGACCATGGTCAACCAGCGCGCCTGGGCCTCGCTCGACGATGCGACGCGCACGGCCGTGACCAAGGCCGCCGAAGTCGCGGAAGCGCGCGGCTGGGCCGAGTCCGAGCGTCTGGCCAATTTCTTCCTCGAAGAGTTCAAGAAAAACGGCATGACGGTCGAAGCGCCGTCGCCGTCCTTGAAGGCCGGTTTCCAGCGTTGGGGCGAGGAGTTGACCAAGGATTGGCTCGCCCGCGCCGGTGCGGACGGTGCCGCCCTCGTGGCCGCCTACAAGGCCAGCGCCTAAGGGTTAGGCCCGGATATTGCTAAATCCAGACGACGCGTAACGAGGTCGGCATTGGCCGCGCATGCGGGTAGTGCCGACCTCTTCTTTTTGGGCCCGGCTCGAAGTTCGGCTGGGTGCTTGAGCAGGGGCAATATGCGGCGCTTTCTCGATCTTCTCTACGAAGCCAGCGGCTGGGCAGCCGGCCTGTCGATGATGATGATCCTCGTCGTCACGATGCTGCAGGTGCTGGGCGGTTTCACCGACATCTATGTGCGCGGCACGGATGCCTATGCAGGCTTCGCGATGGCCGGTGCTTCGTTCTTTGCGCTCGCAAGCACGCTTAAGCGTGGCGAGCATATCCGGGTGACGCTGATCATCCAGCGCTTCAAGGGCCAGGCGCGGCGCTGGATCGAAATCTGGTGCCTCGGCGCTTCGATTTTCCTGACCGGCTTCTTCGCCTGGTATGCGTGGGACATGGTCTATTGGTCGTACGAGTTCGACTCGCGCTCGGACGCGATGGACGCCTCGCCCCTGTGGATCCCGCAATCGATGATGGCGCTCGGGGTCACGATTCTGCTGATCGCCTTCGTCGACGAGCTTGTGCAGGTTCTGCAGGGCCGCGACCCGTCCGAGAGCGATCTCTCGGCCGAAATGCAGCACACAGAGTAACGCTCATTGAAGGCGGGGGAACGACGCGATGCTTAGTTTGGAAATTGCCGGTCTTTTGATCATTTTCATGTTCGTGGTCCTGGGCTCTGGCGTGTGGATCGGCCTTGCCCTGCTGGGTACGGGCTGGATGGCGATGGAGCTGTTCACGAGCCGCCCGGTGGGCCCCGCGATGGTCACGACCATCTGGGGCGCATCTTCCTCATGGACGCTTACCGCCCTGCCGATGTTCATCTGGATGGGCGAAATCCTGTTCCGCACGCGGTTGTCGCAGGATCTGTTTCGCGGGCTTGCCCCGTGGATGCAGTCGCTGCCCGGTCGCTTGCTGCACACCAACGTGATTGGCTGCACGATCTTTGCGGCGATTTCGGGCTCGTCGGCGGCGACCTGCGCCACAATCGGCAAAATGTCGATCCCGGAATTGCGCAAGCGCGGCTATCCCGAAAGCATGATCGTGGGTTCGCTTGCGGGCTCGGGCACGCTGGGGCTGCTGATCCCGCCGTCTTTGATCATGATCGTCTACGGCGTGCAGACCAATACCTCGATCGCCCAGCTTTTCATTGCGGGCGTAATCCCGGGCTTGGCGCTTGCCGGCATGTTCATGGCGTGGGTCGTCGGCTGGTCGCTGTTCAACGCCGACAAGATTCCGCCCGCCGACATGAAGATGACGTTCTTCGAGAAGATCTATGCCGCGCGCTTTCTGCTGCCGTCGGTGGGCCTGATCGTGATCGTGCTGGGCTCGATCTATGCGGGCTTCGCGACCGCGACCGAGGCTGCGGCCGTCGGCGTGGCGGGGGCGTTGCTCGTGGCCACGTTGCAGGGCGACATGAACCTCAAAGTGTTCAAGGAAAGCCTGATGGGCGCCACGCGCCTGTCCTGCATGATCGCGTTCATTCTAGCAGGCGCTTCGTTCCTTACGCTCGCGATGGGCTTCACGGGCCTGCCGCGCGCGCTCGCCGAATGGATCGACGCGCTCGATCTCGGCCCCGGCATGCTAATTTTGATGCTGACGATTTTCTACGCGATCCTCGGCTGCTTCCTCGACGGCATTTCGATGGTCGTGCTCACCATGGCGGTCGTCATGCCCACGATCGAGCGCGCCGGGTTCGATCTCGTGTGGTTCGGTATCTTCATCGTGATCGTCGTCGAAATGGCGCAGATCACCCCGCCCGTTGGCTTCAATCTGTTCGTGCTGCAGGGCATGACCGGGCACCAGATCACCTATATCGGCTGGGTCGCGTTCCCGTTTTTCGTGCTGATGTGCCTTATGGTGACGATGCTGTTCTTTGTCCCGGATATCGCACTCTGGCTACCGCGCAACATGATGTAGCCGCGTGACTCCGACGCCCCTTCGGCGTTAGATAGGGGCGGGCGTTTGTCGGACAAGCGCCCGCACGGGGCGAACGGGTCATGCGCGTTGCCGATCGGCGGACGTTTTTGGCAGGGATGGCGGCAGCGGCCGCAAGCGTCCCCTTGCGTGCCCATGCCCAGGAAACGCGGTTTTTCCGCATCGCGTCGGGCCCCAGCGAATCGACGATGTTCCAGGTCGCGAGCCTGATCGGCCAGACCGTGAGCTCGCCGCCCGGTGCGCGCGACTGCGCGCGCGGCGGTACCTGCGGCGTGCCGGGCATGATTGTCGTGAACCAGACCACGGCCGGTTCGCTTGCCAATATCGATCTCGTCGCGGCGGGCCGCATCGATTCCGCGCTGTGCCAGGCCGATCTTGCTTATTGGGCCTATCACGGTACCGGGCCGTTTGCGCGCCGCGGGGCGGTCAAAAATCTGCGTGCCATCGCCAATCTCTATCCCGAAACGCTGCATCTGATCGTGCGCAAGGCCGCAGGCGTGGCGGAATTGCGCAATCTGCGCGGCAAGGCGGTTTCGCTGGGCGAGCGCGAATCGGGCACGGCTGTGGCCGCGCGCGCGGTGCTGCAGGCAGCGGGGCTCGGCGAGCGCGACGTGCGCGCCCAGTTTCTCACGCCCGCCGAAGCGGTCGAAGCGCTCAGCGAAGCCAAGATCGATGCGTTTTTTGCCACAGCCGGCGTGCCGTCCGCCTTCATCGCCGAACTTGCCGAGGCGCAAGACATCGCCATCCTGCCGCTGCAGAGCCTGGTGGCGCGGCTGCGCGCCACGCAGCCTTTTCTGACCGAGGCGACGATCCCAGCCGGCAGCTATCGCGGCGTGGGCGACATCGCGTCGCTGTCGGTGGGCATATTGTGGATCACGTCCGAAGCGGCCGACGACGGCACGGTGCACGGGCTCACGCGCGCTTTGTGGCACGCCAACAACCGCCGCATCCTGGATGCCAACGCCGCCGTCGGGCGGTTTTTGAAGCTCGAAACGGCGGTCGATGGGCTCGGCTTCCCGCTGCATGCGGGGGCTGCCCTCGCCTATTCGGAAAACGGCGTGCTGCGCTAGATTTCCCTAGATCTCGTCGCCGTCTTCGGCAGCGTCGGCCGGCAGGCCTTCGGCCTTGCGCAGTTCGGCCAAAACGCTTTGCCAATGGCGCACACCGGCGAGCTGGCCGCGCGTGCGCGCAAGGTCGAGATTGTGCGCGGCAAAGGGCCGCGCGCGCTTGCCCAAGCGCCCGGCGACGAGGCCTGCCGCAACCGGTGCGGGGAGCCAGCGCGCATCCCAGGCGAACGGGTCGAAATCGGCGGCGGGTGCCCGCACGGGGGCACCCCGCGCGCGCAGCTGCAGGATCAGATATTCGAGCGGGATGGGCAGGCGGTCCGCACTCGTCCCCTCGAGCATCACGCCCGCCTGGGCTTGCGCCGACAGGCCCACGCGCAGCAGGCCCGCGAGGCCCGCAAAGCGACGGCGATTGGCATCCGGCGTGAGGCGCGCATAGAGCCCCAGCACGCCGGCGGCGTTGGGTACGGCTTCGAGCGATTCGATTTCGGTCCATTCGAGCGGCGGCAAACCTGCCGCGGCATCGTGGATGCCGGCCCGGTCGATCGTCACATGCGCGCGCGCGCCGTAGTGGCGGCGCCAATAGCGCGCGGCAAAACCCGCCACGACGGCGCCGAACACGAGGCTCGCAACCGCCCCCAAAGCGCCCGCCGCCGCAATCGCCGAACCGGTTGTGGCGATCAAGGTTGCGACCACGATCGCGAGCCACACGAGGTCGCTCAGCCCTTGCCCGCTGCTCGGCACGCGCAGAATGAGCCCGTCATGCGGCAGGCCGAATTGCAGCGGCGGCGGCGTTCCGGTCTCGGGGCGCGATGCGGTTTCGAGCGTCATGGCCGTTTCTGGTCCCTCCGATCCAACATCCTATACCCAATCCGCGCGCGCGTGTAGGTGCGGCTGCGCGCTAGATGTCCGGGTCTTCGTAGCGCGCCACCACCCACGATTCGGCCTCGGCCGCCGCGATCCATTCGCGCATAAAAGGATGCTGCCACACCGCGTCGGCATAGCTTCGGGAGGCTGCCGACAAGTCGGGCGCCCATGTATGGAAGCGCGCCACGACAGGCGCATACATCGCATCCGCAAGGCCGAACTGCGCGCCGAACAAATACGGGCCGCCGGCACCGAAGCGCTGGCGCGTTTCGCTCCAGATATTTTCGATGCGCGCGATGTCGGCAAGCGCCCCCTCGGTGCGACGTTTGCCCGGAAAACGGCGGCGCACATTCATCCACATGGCTTTGCGCAGCTCGGCGAAACCTGCGTGCATTTCGCTCGCGATGGCGCGTGCATGCGCGCGTGCGATCGGATCGGCGGGATAGAATGCGGCCGGGTTGCGCTCGGCCAGATGCTCGCCGATCGCCAGCGACTCCCAAATCGTCGCCCCGTCCATGAGCAGGCACGGCACTTTGCCGGACGGGCTGCGCTTGGCAACCCACGCTTTCCAATCGTCGGCCCCCATGTCGTGGATCGCTTCCGCAAAATCGAGGCTGGCGATTTTGCACATGAGCCATCCGCGCAGCGACCACGAGGAATAGGCCTTGTTGCCGAGGATCAGCGTAGCGTCGGTCATCGTCGATATCCTTTCGTGAAGCCCAAGCTTTCCAGGAGTGCCGCTTTGGGGCAAGCTCGAAAAATCCCGCTAGCAGCCAAAGGAACCGCAATGCCTGCGCGCCTGTCGTTTCGCCCCAAGGCCCTTGCCGACACGATCCGCCTGACCGTTCTTGCCAAGGCCGAATGGCCTAAATACGCCAAGTCGCTGTCGGCCCCGCATCGCCGCTTTGCCGAACAGAACGGCTTTGTTGCTGCAAGCGGCACGCATCTGGCGCTGCCGGGCCCCGACGGGCGCGTCGCGCGCATTGTGGCGGGTGTGGCTGCCGACGATGCGGGCGATGGGTCGGGCGGTTGGATGTGGGGCTATGCGGGCTTGCCGCTGACGCTACCGGCCGGCAGCTACCGGCTCGATCCCGAGCCCGCGACGCAAGCGGCGGCCACACGCATCGCGATGGCCTGGGGGATCGGCAGCTACGTGTTTGACCGCTACAAAAAAGCGCCGCGCAGCCCCGCCAGCTTGGTGTGGCCTGCGCTTGCCGACCGCAGGGCGGTGCAAAGCTTCGTGCGCGCCGACGGGTTTGCGCGCGACCTCATCAACACGCCGGCCGAAGAGATGGGGCCGGACGATCTGGCGCAAGCGGCCCTTGCGATGGCCGAAGAGCTCGGCATGACCGCAAGCGTGGTCGAGGGCGAAGCCTTGCGTGCACAAGGCTACAACCTCATCCATGCGGTCGGGCGTGCGGCATCGCGCGCACCGAGGCTGATCGAGCTTGGCTGGGGCGATCCGTCGCATCCGCGCGTGGCGCTGGTCGGCAAGGGCGTGTGCTTCGACACAGGCGGCCTCGGCATCAAGCCCGACGCCGGCATGAAGCTCATGAAAAAAGATATGGGCGGGGCCGCCCATGTGCTGGCCCTCGCCCGCCTCGTGGTCGAAGCCAAGCTCAAGCTGCGCCTGCAGGTGCTGGTGCCGGCGGTCGAGAACAGCATCTCGGGCAATGCCGTGCGCCCGCTCGACATCATCCGCTCGAAGGCCGGCAAGACGGTCGAAATCGGCCATACGGACGCCGAAGGCCGCTTGATCCTTGCCGACGCGTTCGCGCGCGCGGGCGAGGAAAAGCCGGAACTGATGCTCGATTTTGCCACCCTCACGGGGGCGGCGCGCGTGGCGCTGGGCCCCGATCTGCCGGCCTTGTTCGCCAACGACGACGCGCTGTGCGGCGCCTTGCTGGCGGCCGGCATTGCCAACGACGATCCGGCCTGGCGCATGCCGCTGTGGAAACCCTATCGCAGCCGCATCGACAGCAAAATCGCCGACATGAACAACGTCTCGGACGGCCCGTTCGGCGGGGCGATCATCGCGGCGTTGTTCCTGCAGGATTTCGTGCCGCGCGGTGCCGCGTGGGCGCATTTCGACGTTGTGGCCTGGACCCCGTGGCCGCGCGCCGGAAGGCC
Source organism: Magnetospirillum sp. (assembly GCA_027532905.1). NCBI lineage: Bacteria > Pseudomonadati > Pseudomonadota > Alphaproteobacteria > Rhodospirillales > Rhodospirillaceae > Magnetospirillum > Magnetospirillum sp. The sequence continues at coordinate 512,582 of JAPZUA010000004.1, read as the reverse complement.
CGAAGGGGCGATGATGCAGGGCCTGCGCGCCGCCTTCGCCGTGCTCAAGGAGCGCTACGCGCCGTAAGGCGCGCCCGTACGCCTTCAGCGCGTGAGGCTCCATTCGGAGTCTTGCGGGAAGTGGCGGGCGACGAAGCGGTAGGTGATGCGCACGAGCTTGTCGACGCGGCCGTCGCGCTCGAGCGGCACGTTGTCCCAGGCCACGATGATGTCGTCCCACAGCATGAAGCGCAGATGCAGTTCGTCGCGCTTGTTGCGGATGTAGCTGATCGTCTCGCGCAGGCGCTTCAGCGCGTTGAACACTTCGCCCGTGTTGGCGTCGACCTGCAGGAAAATGCCGGAAATGTCCTCGACCGGCTTCTTCATCAGGATGCGGCAGCGGCCGATTTCGTCCTGCACGCCGCGTTCGCGCTTGTAGGCGGCGAACAGCACGTTGAAGCCGTTGGCGATCTTCTGGATCTTGCCGAAGCGTTCGCGCAGCGCTTCGATGTACGAAGTCTCGCGCGCGAGCTGCTCGATCATCTCGACGATCTGGTTCTTGTTGGCGCGCCCCAAGCCCAGACGTTCGGCCAGCAGTTCGAACGCTTCCTGGACCTTCTTTTTGGTCTCGGGATTGTTGGCCAAACCTTCGAGCTCGTGCGAGTCGCCGACTTCGATGGGCTTGCCCGACATCCAGCTGATGATCTGCAGCGAGATGCGCGCATTGGCGCGCGCGATATGGTGCGGCTCGACGCGCCACGAGGCCGTGCCGTCGAGAATTTCGGCCGGGATCGAATCGCCGGGCACGATGCGCTTCACGAACTTCATCGATTTCTCGACGACTTCGAGGAGGGCGGCGTCTTCGCTGTCTTTGGGGATCTGGAACTGGATCTTGACCGCGTCCATCGGCAAGGCGGCCATGATGTCGCCCAGCGGCACATGCAAGCAGACCGAATCGCCGTCCTTGCCGAAGCCGAAATACGCCCCCTTCACCTGAAAGACCGCGTGGTCGAAGCTGAATGTCTTCGACTTGTCGGCCTTTTTGGGTGGGGGAAGTTCGGCTGGAACTTCGGCTTTGACGGCTGCTGGTTCGGTCATGGCGCCTGGGAACGGGGTCGATGCGACCCCTGCATATAGCCTTGAAACGCCGATACTACAATGGTGTCGATAAGAAGGGGTTCAGTACCCGTTCGCGCGGTCCACGACGTTGGCCAATGGCTTACCCGCCAGACAATTGCGGATATTTGCCACCACCTGGGGGGCGGCCGTACGCGGGTCGGTGAGGCTCGCGATATGGGGGGTCAGCGTGATCTTGGGATGGCGCCAGAACGGGTGGTCGCCGGGCAGCGGTTCGGGGTCGGTCACGTCGAGCGTCGCGTGCGCCAGATGGCCTGAGTCCAGCGCTGCCAGCAGGTCGGCTGCCACCACATGTTTGCCGCGCGCGATGTTCACGACGAAGGCCCCCGGCGGCAATGCTGCGAAGCACACGGCGTCCAGCAGGCCGCGCGTGGCCTCGGTCAAGGGCAGAACGCAGATCAGAATATCGGTGCGCGCCAAAAAGGGTTTCCAGCCGTCGATGCCAGCAAAGACCGGAAACGGCAGCTCGGTTTTGGCGCGCCTGGACCAGCCGGCCACGTCGAAGCCGAGGCCGGCAATGGCGCGCGCCACTGCCCCGCCGATTTCGCCGACCCCCGCCACGCCCACGCGCCGCTGCGCCGTGGTGGGTGCCGGCAGCGGGTGCCATTGCGCCTGGGCCTGGAAGCCTGCGTATTCGACCATCTGGCGGTGGTAGCGCAGCGTCGCCGCCAGCGCATATTCGACCATGCCCGAGGTCAGCGTCGGATCGACGAGCCGCACGAACGGCACGCCCAAAGGAAATTCGGGATCGCGCAGCAGATGGTCGATGCCGGCACCGAGCGAGGAGACGAGTCGCAAATTGCGATAGCGCTTGAGCGCGCCCGGCGGGTATTGCCAGACGAGGGCGAATTCGATGTCGTCGGGATCGTGCGGGGCGTTCGCATCGACAAGCTCGATCTCGGGTGCGAGATCGGCCAGCACCGTGTGCCACGCCGCAAATCGGTCGCTGCCGGACATAAACAGGAGCTTCATATGCGTGCCCCTTCGTGGGCGATGACGTCGTGGGCGAAGGCGGCGGCAATGAGGGCGCGGGTATAAGGCATTTGCGGTGCCTCGAAGATGTGCGCGGAAGGTCCGTGTTCGACCACGGCACCGTCCTTCATCACCATGACCTCGTCGGCGAGGGCGCGCACGACTTTGAGATCATGGCTGATGAACAGATAGGCGAGCTTGTGGCGGTCCTGCAATTCGCGCAGCAGATCGACGATCTGCGCCTGCACCGACATGTCGAGGGCCGAAGTCGGCTCGTCGAGCACCAGGAATTTGGGTTTCAGCACGAGGGCGCGCGCGATCGCGATGCGCTGGCGCTGGCCGCCCGAAAACTCGTGCGGAAAGCGATGGCGCGTCGCCGGATCGAGGCGCACTTCTTCAAGGGCCGCGACGACGGCGGCATCGCGCGCGGCGGCGTCGCCAATGCCGTGGATTTTGAGCCCCTCGGCGACGATCTCGGCGACCGACATGCGCGGGCTCAAAGAACCGTAAGGGTCCTGGAACACGATCTGCATTTCGCGGCGCAGCGGGCGCAAGGCATGCGCCGACAGGCTCGCCAGATCCTGGCCGCCGAACACGATGCGGCCCTCCGCACGCGTCAGGCGCAGCAAGGCCAGGCCCAGCGTGGTCTTCCCCGAGCCCGATTCGCCGACCACGCCCAGCGTGTGTCCGGCTTTGAGCGTGAAGCTCACCCCGTCCACGGCTTTGACATGGCCCGTGACGCGCCGCAGGAAGCCCGACTTGATCGGGAACCAGACTTTGACGTTTTCGGCGCGCAGAATCTCTGGCGCGTTGGGATCGCGCGCGCCGGCCTTGCCCTTGGGCTCGGCTGCGAGCAGATGGCGCGTGTATTCGTGCTGCGGCTTGCCGAACACCGTCGCGGTCGGGCCCGTTTCGACGATGCGGCCCCTCTGCATCACGCACACGCGATGGGCGAGTTTGCGCACGATGCCGAGATCGTGCGTGATGAACAGCATCGCCATGCCGAGCTTGGCTTGCAGATCCTTGAGCAGCACGAGAAGCTGGGCTTGGATCGTCACGTCGACGGCCGTGGTGGGTTCGTCGGCGATCAGCAGGTCGGGCTCGTTGGCAAGCGCCATTGCGATCATCACGCGCTGGCGCTGGCCGCCCGACAATTGGTGCGGATAGGCGTCGAGCCGCTTTTCGGCCTGCGCCCCCAAGCCCACGAGCTTGAGGAGTTCGACGATGCGCGCGCGCGCCGGTGCCCCTGTAAGGCCCTTGTGCAGCAGCAGCGCTTCGCCGATCTGTTTTTCGATCGTGTGGAGCGGATTGAGGCTCGTCATCGGCTCCTGGAAAATCATCGAAATGCGGTTGCCGCGCACGGCGCGCAAATCCTGTTCGCTCGCCCCCACAAGCTCGGTTCCGGCAAAGCGCACCGACGAAGGCGACGGATGGCTTGCTGCCGGATACGGCAGCAATTGCAAAATCGAAAGTGCGGTGACCGATTTGCCCGAGCCCGATTCGCCGACGAGGGCCAGCGTCTCCCCGCGCGCGATCTCGAACGACACGCGGTCGACCGCAACGACGGGTGCGCGCTTGCCGGCCCCGAACACAACGCTCAAATCGCGCACGGAAAGCAAAGCTTGTTCGGTCATGTGTCGAGCTCGACGCGGAAGGTTTTGCGCGGGTCGAAGGCGTCGCGCACCGCCTCGCCGATGAATACGAGCAGCGACAACAGGATCGCCAGCGTCAAGAACGCTGTGAGGCCGAGCCACGGCGCGTTGACGTTGGATTTGCCCTGCGCCAGCAGTTCGCCCAGCGACGCCGAACCCGGCGGCAGGCCGAAGCCGAGGAAATCGAGCGAGGTGAGTGCGACGACCGAGCCCGACAGGATGAATGGCATAAATGTAAGCGTGGCCACCATCGCATTGGGGAGCACATGGCGATACATGATCACGGCATCGCCCGCCCCCAATGCGCGGGCCGCACGCACATAGTCGAAATTGCGCGCGCGTAAAAACTCGGCGCGCACCACGCCCACAAGCCCCATCCATTGGAACAGCAGTAGCAAGCTCAAGAGCCACCAAAAATTCGGCTCCACGAACGCAGCCAAGATGATCAGCATGTAAAGCTGCGGCAGCCCGTCCCAGATTTCGATGAAACGCTGGAACGCAAGATCGACCCAGCCGCCGTAATAGCCTTGCACGGCCCCTGCGATCACGCCCACGACCGAAGACAGCACCGTCAGCGTAAGGCCGAACAGCACCGAGATGCGAAAGCCGTAGAGCAGGCGTGCGACCACGTCGCGGCCCTGATCGTCGGTGCCAAGCCAGTTTTCGGCCGAGGGCGGGGCGGGTGCCGGGACCGGCAGATCGAGATTGACCGTGCGGTAGGAGAAGCGGATCGGCGGCCACAGGATCCAGCCTTTGGCCTCGATCAGTTCGACGACAGCCGGGTCGCGATAATCGGCCTCGGTCTCGAATTCGCCGCCGAACGCTGTCTCGGGATAGTTTTTGGCGAACGGCACGAAGAACGCACCGTCGTAGCGCACAAGGATCGGATTGTCGTTGGCGACAAGCTCGCTTGCCAGCGACAGGCCGAACAGTGCCAAGAAAATCCACAGCGACCAGAAGCCGCGCCGATTGGCGCGGAAATTGGCGAGCCGACGCCGATTGAGTTCGCTTAACTTCATACGGGCAAGCTCACGACCGACGCTCGAAATCGATGCGCGGATCGACGGCCGTGTAGGCGACGTCCGACACAATCTTCATCACGAGGCCCAGCAGCGTGAAAAAATAAAGGGTTGCGAACATCAGCGGATAGTCGCGGTTGATCGCGGCCTCGAAGCCGAGCAGGCCGAGCCCGTCGAGCGAGAAGATGATCTCGATCAGCAGCGAGCCCGTGAAGAAGATCGACACGAACGCCGCCGGAAACCCTGCGATCACGATCAGCATCGCGTTGCGGAACACGTGCCCGTAGAGCACGCGGCGCTCGCTCAAACCCTTGGCGCGCGCCGTCACCACGTATTGTTTGCCGATCTCGTCGAGGAACGAGTTTTTGGTGAGCATGGTGAGGCTCGCAAAGCCGCCGATCGTCATCGCGAAAACTGGGAGCGCCATGTGCCACAGATAGTCGAGCACCTGGCGCCACCACGGGAATCCGTCGAACCCGTCGGACACGAGCCCGCGCAGCGGGAACAGGTCGAAAAAACGCCCGCCCGCGAACAGCACGATCAGCAGAACGGCAAACAGAAAGCTCGGGATCGCGTAGCCGACGATGATAACGCCCGACGTCCACACGTCGAAGCGCGAACCGTCTTTGACGGCTTTGCGAATGCCGAGCGGAATCGACACGAAATAGACGATGAGCGTGGTCCACAGCCCCAGCGAGATCGAGACCGGCATTTTCTCGAGTACCAGATCGACGACGGGTCGGTCTTTGAAAAACGAGCGCCCAAAATCGAACGTCGCGTATTTGACGAGCATATTGAGGAAGCGCTCGATCGGCGGCTTGTCGAAGCCGAATTCGCGCTCGAGCTCCTTGAGGAAGGCGGGATCAATACCTTGGGCGCCGCGATAGCGCCCTTCGCCCGAACTTTGTTCGCGCGCCTGCACTTCCCCGCCCGCTCCGCCCGTAATGCGCTGCGTGGGATCGGTCGAAACGCCGCGCAGTTCGGCCAGCACCACGTCGATCGGGCCGCCGGGTGCTGCCTGGATGATCGCGAAATTCACGATCATGATGCCGAGCAACGTCGGCACGATCAGCAGCAGGCGGCGGAACAGGTAGCCGAGCATCAGCGGCCGCGACGCGCGCGCAGATTTGCGTCCTTGGCCGCGTCGAGCCACCAGACGCTGAGATCGAAGCCGCTCTTGGGCGTGCTCGCGGGCATGCCGAACTTGTCCCACGCCGCGACGCGGTCCTTGTCGGTGTACCAGTTGGGGATCACCCAATGGCCCCATTGCAGGGTGCGGTCGAGTGCGCGCGTGCGCTGGATCAGGCTTTCGCGGTCGGGCGCTGCAATCAGCAATTCGACGAGTTCGTCGATCGCCGCATCCTTGATGCCCACGAGATTGCGCGAGCCTTTTTGGTCTGCCTTGGCCGACGTCCAATAGTCGCGCTGTTCGTTGCCGGGCGACTCCGCCTGGCCCCAGCCCGAGACGATCATGTCGAAATCGAAATCGTCGGTGCGGTTCTGGTACTGCGCCACGTCGATATTGCGCAGGCGCGCTTCGATGCCGAGGCGCTTGAGGTTCGCGATGAACGGCCCGATCACGCGCTCGAAGCCGCCTTGGCCCTGATGGATCAGGATTTCGAACTCCATCTGCTTGCCGCTTGCGTCCACGAGGCGCTGGTTGTCGATGCGCCAGCCCGCCTCGCGCAGCAGGCGGGTCGCTTCGCGCAAACCGTCGCGGATATTGCCGCTGCCGTCGGTCTTGGGCGGATTGTACTCGGTCGTGAATATCTCGGGCGGCAGTTTGCTGCGCAGGCGCTCGAGAATGGCGAGTTCCTCGCCCTGCGGCAGGCCGCGCGCGGCAAGTTCGGAATTGTCGAAATAGCTGCGCGTGCGCACATAGGCGTCGAAAAACAGGTTCTTGTTCGACCATTCGAAATCGAACGCGTGGGCGAGCGCTTGGCGCACGCGCCGATCGTCGAACGGTTTGCGCCGCGCATTCATGGCCAGCGCCTGCATGCCGGCCACGCGCGATTCGGCGATTTCGATTTTTCGCAACAGCCCGTCGCGCAAGGCAGGCGTTTCGTAGCCTTGCGCCCATTGGCGCGCGATGTTCTCGAGCTTGAGGTCGAAGGCCCCCGCAAGGAACGCTTCGTGCGCCACGGTCGGGTCGCGGAACCATTCGGTGCGCAGCGTGTCGAAATTGTGCCGGCCGCGATTGAGGCCGAGATCGCGGCCCCAATAGTCGGCGACGCGCCGCAAGGTGACCGTGCGGCCCATCTCGAAGCTTTCGATGCGATAGGGGCCCGAGCCCAGCGGCGGCTCGCCAAGCGGCCGGTCGAAATCTTTGCCCTCCCACCACTTGCGCGACAGGATCGGGATCTGGCCGACGATCAGCGCCAACTCGCGGTTCTCGCCGTTGCGGAAAACGAAGCGCACTTTGCGCGGCCCCGTTTTTTCGGCGCGCACCACGTCGGCATAGTAGGCGCGGTAGAAGGGCCGACCCTTGGCTTTCAGCGTTTCGAAGGTCCAGATCGCGTCTTCCGGCTCGATCGGCGAGCCGTCGTGGAAGCGGGCTTGGGGGTTCAATTCGAACTCGACCCACGAACGGTCGGCCGGTGTTTCGACCGTCATGCAGACGAGGCAGTACATCGTGAAGGGCTCGTCGTCCGAGCTCGCCATCATCGATTCGACGGTGAGGCCGACCGAGCCCGCGGCGAGGCCGCGGATGATCCAGGGATTGAAATTGTCGAAGCTGCCGATCGCGTGCAGGCGCGCCTCGCCGCCTTTGGGCGCATTCGGGTTCACGTACTGGAAATTGGCGAACCCGGCCGGATATTTGATGTCGCCATGCATGGCGATCGCGTGTTTGGGGCCCGTCCCCGGTGCCAGCGTCTGGGCGGCAGCGGGCAGGCCAAGCAGCAGGGCAAAAACAGCAACGGCAGCGGCGCGCATGGGTTTTGTCCAAATCCAGGGGGGTCGGGGACAGACAATAGCCCGATTTTGGCTTCAACCAATGCGAAGAAACAAGGGGGCTTAAGGGCTGCGGGCGGCCAGCGAATCGTCGAGCATTTCAAGGCCGCGGCGCAAAGCGCCCGCTAGGAACTGCACGGGCTCGAAATCGGCGAATTCCACAGTCGTATGATCGAGTATTCCCGGAGTGGCGAGCTGGGCGAGATGGCGGCGCAAGGCGGGCTCGAGCAGGGCGCGTGCGCGCACGCCAGGGCCTGCCACGACGACGTTTTCGGGCTGCAGCAATTGCAGCAGGATCGATACACCCTCGGCGAGCACTTGGGCTGCCCCGTCGAACACGGCGGCCGCGCGCGCATTGCCAGCGGCGGCGAGGGCGACGAGTTCGGCCATCTCGGCTTCGTCGGCCGGGGCGGCCGCAGGTGTGCCGAGGGCGAGGCGCACGTCGCGATAGAGCGCGTAGTCGGCGATCGAGGCCTCGATGCAGCCGCGCGCCCCGCAGCGGCATTGCGGCCCGTGCGCGCCGATGCGGATATGGCCGTATTCGCTGCCGCCCGCGCGCACGCCGCGATAGAGCTTGCCGTCGAACAGCAGGCCGAGCCCCACGCCTTCGCCCAGCAAAATCGCCGCCGTGCGCCCGCGCGCGTAGCGCCGGTCGCGCTGCGCCAAGCTCAGCGCCAAAGCACCCGCGTCGTTTTCGACCGCAACCGGGCACTCCAAATGCGCGCGCAACGACGCCGCGAGGCTCACATCGCGGCAATCGAGCACGGGGCTCCACACCACAACGCCGCGCTCGGCATCGACGAAGCCTTGGAACGCGACGGCGAGCGCATCGATGCGTGGGGCGCGCAACGCCGCCAAAGCGCGGTCGACGAAAGCGGCGAGGGTCGCACACACTTCGTCCGCACTGCGCCCGCGCAAAACAAGATCTTCGATCACGGGGGCGCGCAAGCTGCCTTGTGCATCGGCAAGGGCGAGTTCCGCGCGCGCATAGCCCACGCGAAGGCTCGCAACGGTGCCGGCGTCGGCGGCAAAGTCGAGGCGCACCGACGGCCGGCCGCGGATATTGCGCACGGGCAGGGTTTGGGGCGGGATTTCGTCGTCTGCGACCTCGCGCAGCACGCCGCGCACGGCAAGAGCGGCCGTGGCCGCCGACACCGTCGCCGGGCTCAACCCCAATTGGCGCGCCAAATCGGCGCGCGCGGTCGCCCCGAACTGGCGCAAATGGCTAAGCACCAAGCGTTCGGGCCGCAGACGCGCCAAATTTTCTTCGTAAGCCGAACTAAACTCGACCATTTTCTCCCAATCACGCGTAATTTTTGTAATTTTCTTACGTGTTTCCCCTAGAACACCCAATCTTTTATTCTATGCAAAAAATAAAAATTGACAAGCGGCTTGCGCTGTCGCTGAATGGGGCCAACGCAAGCACCAAGCTTGCAGAACAATCAAAACGGGAGGAACGCGCAATGCAACGCTTCACAATGAACCGTCGTCATTTGCTCGCCGCAGGCATGGTTGCGGCCTCGCTCACGGTTTCGGGCACGGTCTTCGCGCAAGCGCGCGGCCCGGTGATCGGCGTGAGCTGGTCGAACTTCCAGGAAGAACGCTGGAAGACCGACGAGGCGGCCATGAAGACCGCGATCGAGCGTGCGGGCGGCACGTATCTTTCGGCCGATGCGCAATCCTCGCCCGCCAAGCAGCTGACCGACATCGAAAGCCTGATTTCGCGCGGCGCCAAGGCGCTGATCGTGCTGGCGCAAGATGCGCAAGCCGTGCGCCCGGCGGTCGAGAAGGCCGTCAATGAAGGCATTGCCGTCGTCGGCTACGACCGCCTCATCGAAAATCCGAACGTGTTCTACCTCACTTTCGACAATGTCGAAGTCGGCCGCATGATGGCGCGCGAAGTGCTGAAGGCGAAGCCCGAGGGCAACTATGTGTTCATCAAGGGCTCGGGCGCGGATCCCAACGCCAATTTCCTGTTCCAGGGTTCGATGGAGATCCTGAAGCCGCATATCGACTCGGGCAAGATCAAGAATGTCGGCGAAGCCTTCACCGACGGTTGGCTGCCCGCCAACGCCCAGCGCAACATGGAACAGTTCCTCACGCGCAACCAGAACAAGGTCGACGCCGTTGTCGCGGCCAACGACGGTACGGGCGGCGGTGCGATCGCAGCTCTGGCCGCACAAGGTCTCGCAGGCTCGGTGCCTGTGTCGGGCCAGGATGCGGACCGTGCGGCGCTCAACCGCGTGGCCCTCGGCACGCAGACGGTGACGATCTGGAAGGATGCGCGCGAGCTTGGCCGCACGGCGGCCGAAATCGCGGTGCAATTGGCCAGCGGCAAGAAACTCGCCGAAATCCCGGGTTCGATGGTTTGGAACCAGGGGCCCAACAAGGCCAACATGCATTCGATCTTCCTGCGCCCCGTGCCGGTGACGGCCGCCAATCTCGGCGTCGTGATCGATGCGGGTTGGGCCACCAAGGCGGCCGTTTGCCAAGGCGTCCCTGCTGGTCGCGTCGCGGCCTGCAACTGAGCCTCTAAGTCCGACCTCTCCCGCATGACCCGCCAGCTGCGCGCACTTGAAATCGATCCGCGGCTGGTGGGCATGTTGGGCGCACTCGCCGCCATCTGGATCGGCTTCGATCTTCTGTCGGGCGGCGCCTTCCTCACGCCGCGCAATCTCTGGAACCTGTCGGTGCAGACCGCCTCCATCGCGGTCATGGCGTGCGGCATGGTTCTGATCATCGTCACGCGCAATATCGATCTCTCCGTCGGCGCCATTCTCGGTTTTGTCGGCATGCTCGTGGGCGTGCTGCAAGCGCGCCTGCTGCCCGAGCTCCTCGGGCTCGAACATCCGGCCACCTGGCTCATTGCGGTCGCGGCGGCGATCGTCGCGGGTGGGGCGATCGGGTTGCTCCAGGGTTCGCTCATCGCCTATCTCGGCATTCCCTCTTTCATCGTCACGCTGGGCGGCCTGCTCGTGTGGCGCGGGGCCGCTTGGTGGGTCACGCAAGGCCAGACGGTCGCCCCCATGGACGGCGCGTTCCGCAAACTCGGCGGCGGCATCGAGGGGGCGATCGGCGCGCCGCTTTCGTGGGCGATCGCGGCCGTGGGCTGTGCGGCGATTCTCGCCGCTTTGTGGTTTGCGCGCCAACGCAAGCTGCGTTTCGGTTTTGCGGTGCGTCCCGCCTGGGCCGAGGCGACGGTCGCACTTCTGTCGTGCGGCGCTGTCGTCGGGGCGGTAGCCGTCGCCAACGCCTATTACCTGCCGCCGCGCGTGGCCGAGCGTCTGGCGCAAGCGCAGGGCCTCGCAATCCCAGAAGGCGGGCTCTTCATTGGCCACGGACTCGCGGTCCCGGTTCTTGTGGCGCTCGGCGTGGGCCTTGCGATGACCGTGCTTGCGATGCGCACGCGCTTCGGGCGCTACGTATTCGCGATCGGCGGCAATCCGGAAGCGGCCGAATTGTCGGGCGTGAACACGCGTCGCACGCTTATGAAAGTCTTCGGCCTTATGGGCGTTTTGTGCGGCGTTGCCGCGTGCATCTCGACAGCCCGCCTCAATGCCGCAACCAACGCCGCCGGCACGCTCGACGAGCTTTACGTGATTGCAGCCGCCGTGATCGGCGGTACGTCGCTCGCAGGTGGGCTCGGAACGATCGCAGGCGCCATGCTGGGTGCGCTTGTGATGCAGTCGCTGCAGTCGGGCATGGTGCTGCTCGGCGTGGATGCCCCGATGCAGAACATCGTCGTCGGCCTCGTGCTCGTCTTTGCCGTGTGGGTCGATACGGTTTATCGCCGGGGGATTCGATGAGCGTACCGCTCGTGGAGATGCGCGACATCTCGATTGCTTTCGGCGGCATCAAGGCCGTCGATAGCGTGTCGGTCGATTTGCATGCAGGCGAGGTCGTGGCCTTGCTCGGCCATAATGGGGCGGGCAAATCGACGCTGATCAAAATTCTGTCGGGCGCTTATCCGGCGGACGCGGGCGAAATCCATGTACGCGGGCAACCCGCACGCATCGCGAGCCCGCGCGATGCCAAAAGCTACGGTATCGAGACGATCTACCAGACGCTGGCGCTGGCCGACAATGTCGATGCCGCCGCCAATGTGTTCCTCGGCCGCGAGATCGTCACGCGCTGGGGCACCCTCGACGATGCGGCGATGGAATCGCAGACGCGCCAAGTGATGGCGCGCCTCAACCCGCACTTCCGCCGCTTCAAAGAGCCCGTGCGCGCTTTGTCGGGCGGCCAGCGCCAGTCGGTCGCCATCGCGCGCGCGATCTATTTCGACGCCAAGATCCTGATCATGGACGAGCCGACGGCGGCTTTGGGTCCGGCCGAAACCAAACAGGTTGGCGAGCTCGTGCTCGAACTGAAGCGCCAGGGTATAGGTATCTTCCTTATCAGCCACGACATCCATGACGTGTTCGATCTCGCCGACCGGGTCAGCGTCATGAAAAACGGCCGCTTGGTCGGTACTGCACGCGTCGAACACGTCACGAAGGACGAGGTTTTGGGTATGATTATTCTGGGCAAATGCCCGCCGGGGGCGATCCCCGGTCCGGGTGCAAGTGCCGACGCATGAGCGCGCACTATTCCGATTTGGCGGGCAAACATGTGTTCATCACCGGCGGCGGCTCCGGCATCGGGGCCGATACGGTGCGCGCCTTCGCTGCCCAAAACGCTAAGGTGAGTTTTGTCGATGTGGCGGAAGCGCCGTCGCAGGCGCTTGCGGCAGAGCTTGGCGCCAACGTCGCCTTCGCCAAGTGCGATTTGCGCGACATCGCCGCGTTGAAAGCCGCGATGAAGGATCTGCGCGCGAAATTCGGCCCGATTGCCGTGCTGGTGAACAACGCCGCCAACGACGAGCGCCATAAATTTCTCGACGTGACACCCGACTATTTCGACGACCGCGTCGCCGTCAATCTCAAGCCCGCCTATTTCGCCGCGCAAGACGCGATCCCGGACATGCGGGCGGTCGGCGGCGGGGCCATCGTCAATCTGGGCTCGGTGTCGTGGATGTCGGGCTCGGCCGATTTGAGCGCCTACGCCACGCTCAAATCCGCCGCCTACGGCCTCACGCGCGTGCTCGCGCGCGAATTCGGCGCCGACAATATCCGAGTCAATTGCGTGATCCCGGGCTGGATCATGACGCAGCGCCAGATCGAAAAATGGCTCACACCCGAAGGCGAGCGCGAAATCATGGAGCGCCAGTGCCTGAAGCGAAAGCTTCAGCCGGTCGAGATCGCCAAGACGGTTCTGTTTCTGGCGTCCGATGCCGCATCGGCGATCACGAACCAACAGCTGATCGTGGATGGCGGCTGGGTCTAGCCCGCGAGTGCAGCGATCGCCGCCGCATGCACGTGCGAATCGCCTGCGGCCACTACGCGCCCGTCGCTGGCAAGCGTAAGCTGCTTGCCCTGCCAGTCGGTCATCAAGCCGCCGGCGCCGGCCAAGACGGGAACTACGGCGACATAGTCGTAGATGCCGAGCCCCGCTTCGATGTCGAGATCGGCGTAACCTGAGGCCACGAGGCCGTAGGCGTAGCAATCGCCCCCGTACATCGGCAGCTTCACCTGGGTGCGCACGCGCTCGAAGGCCGGGAAGTTCTCTTTGAACATCAGCGGCGACGAACAATAGAGCGTGGCCTTGTCGAGCGTGGCGCAAGCTCGCGTGCGCACCGGCTTTTGCGTGCCGTCGCGTAAGCGATGCAGGGTCTCGCCGCCGACCGTGCCGGTCCAGCGTTCGCCCACAGCCGCACAATCCATCACGCCCAATTGCGGAACGCCGTCCACGGCCAAGCCCACAAGCGTGCCGAACATTGGCCGCCCACTGATGAAAGACTTGGTGCCGTCGATCGGATCGAGCACCCACACGCGTGCCGCGTCTGTGCGTTCGCGCCCGTATTCTTCGCCGATAATGCCGTCGCGCGGGCGCTCTTTGGCGATGAGGTTGCGCATCGCCTCTTCGGCCGCCCGGTCGGCGACCGTCACGGGCGAAGCGTCCGCTTTGTCGTCGACCGCAACGCCCGTGCGGAAATAGCGCAGCACGATGGCCGCTGCCGCATCGGCGAGGCGCCCGGCAAACGCAATGTCGTCGGCGTCGACGGCCATAAACGCCTCAGCGCGTGGGAACGGGCTTCGGTCCCGAATAGTCGTAGAAGCCGCGCTTGGTTTTGCGGCCGAGCCAGCCCGCTTCGACGTATTTCACCAGCAGCGGGCACGGGCGGTATTTCGAATCCGAGAGCCCGTCGTAGAGCACATGCATCACGGCAAGGCACGTGTCGAGGCCGATGAAGTCGGCGAGTTCGAGCGGCCCCATCGGATGGTTGGTGCCGAGCTTCATCGCCGTGTCGATCGATTCGACGGAGCCGACGCCTTCGTAGAGCGTGTAGACGGCTTCGTTGATCATCGGCAGCAGGATGCGGTTCACGATGAAGGCCGGGAAATCTTCGGCCGTCGCCGAAATCTTGCCGAGCTTGGCGGTGAGTTCCTTGACTGCCTCGTAGGTTTCGTTCGACGTCGCGATGCCGCGAATGAGTTCGACGAGCTGCATAACGGGCACGGGGTTCATGAAATGCATGCCCATGAACTGGGCGGCACGGTCGGTCGAAGCACCCAGGCGCGTGATCGAAATCGACGAGGTGTTGGACGCGAGCAGGGCCGCCTTCTTCAGATGCGGGCACAGCTTCTTGAAGATCTCGCGCTTGACCGCTTCGTTTTCGGTCGCTGCTTCGATCACGAGATCGCTGTCCGAGAAGATCGCGAAATCCGTACCGGTCGAGATGCGCGCGAGGGCCGCGTCCTTGGCCTCCTGCGTCATCGCACCTTTCTTAATCTGGCGGTCCATGTTGCCCGCGATGGTCGCAAGCGCTTTGGCGAGCGAGTCGGGATTGGCGTCGAGCAGGCGCACTTCGAAGCCGTTCATCGCGCACACATGCGCAATGCCGTTGCCCATCTGGCCTGCGCCGATGACGCCGATTTTCTGGATCATGGTCTTTGTCCCCGGTTTCTGGAGCTATTTGCGCGGCGGCAAGGCGGCGGTGAGTTCGGGCACCAGCTTGAACAGATCGCCCACCACGCCGTAATCCGCGATCTGGAAGATCGGCGCTTCTTCGTCCTTGTTGATCGCAACGATGGTCTTGGAAGCCGACATGCCGGCCAGATGCTGGATCGCACCCGAAATGCCGACCGCGACATAAAGATCGGGGGCCACGACCTTGCCGGTCTGGCCCACCTGGTAGTCGTTGGGCGCAAAGCCCGCATCGACGGCCGCACGGCTCGCGCCCACGGCGGCGCCCAGCCTGTCGGCCAGGGGCTCGATCAGCGTCTTGAAATTCTCGCCCGACGCCATGCCGCGCCCGCCCGAGACGACGATCTTGGCGGCCGTCAGTTCCGGCCGTTCGGACTTCGACAATTCTTGTTTGACGAAACGCGCAAGCCCGCCGTCGGCTGCACCCGTCACGGCTTCGATCGGCGCCGATCCGCCGCTTGCGGCCGCGGCAAACGCCGTCGCGCGCACGGTCACGATCTTGATCGCGTCTTTGGACTGCACGGTCGCCAACGCGTTGCCGGCATAGATCGGGCGCACGAACGTATCGGGCGACACGACCTCGACGATTTCGGAAATCTGCATCGTGTCGAGCAAGGCAGCCGCGCGTGGCATCGCGTTTTTGCCTGTCGCGGTCGCGGCCGCCACGATATGCGTGTAGCCGGGAGCGAGCTTCACGATCAGTGCGGCAAGATTTTCGGGCAATGCATGGCCAAGGCCCGCATCGTCGGCCGCAAGCACTTTGGCAACGCCTGCGATCGTCGCGGCTTCGGCGGCGACGGCCGCAATGCCCAAGCCTGCGACGAGGATTTCGACAGGCCCGCCCATCTTGAGCGCGGCCGCAACGGCGTTGCGCGTGGCGGGCTTCAGAGCCGCATTGTCGTGGTCGGCGAGAACCAGCACGGACATGTCAGATCACCTTGGCTTCGTTCTTGAGCTTGTCGACGAGGGCCGCAATGTCCGGCACCTTGATGCCGCCGCTGCGCTTGGGCGGCTCTTCGACTTTGAGCGTCGTCAGGCGCGGGCTCGCATCCACGCCGAGCGCTTCGGGTGTGAGCGTTTCGATCGGCTTCTTCTTGGCCTTCATGATGTTGGGCAGGCTCGCATAGCGCGGCTCGTTCAAACGCAGATCGGTCGTCACGATCGCCGGCAGCTTGAGCGCCACCGTCTCGAGCCCGCCGTCGATCTCGCGCACCACTTCAAGCCCGCCGTCGACCGGCGTCACTTTGGAAGCGAACGTGCCTTGCGGCCAGCCGAGCAGCCCCGCCAGCATCTGGCCAGTCTGGTTGCAATCGTCGTCGATCGCCTGCTTGCCGAGAATGACGAGGGCGGGCTGTTCCTTGTCGATAATGGCCTTGAGGCATTTGGCGACGGCGAGCGGCTGCAGATCCGCATCCGTCTGCACGAGGATGCCGCGATCGGCGCCCATCGCAAGCGCGGTGCGCAGCGTTTCCTGGCATTGGGCTGCCCCCAGCGACACCGCGACGATTTCGGTGGCCGCACCTTTTTCCTTGAGGCGCACGGCCTCTTCGACGCCGATTTCGTCGAACGGATTCATCGACATTTTGACGTTGGCAAGCTCGACGCCCGATTTGTCGGCCTTCACGCGGATTTTGACGTTGTAGTCGACAACCCGCTTGACCGCGACCAGCACTTTCATTGGCAGAACCTGGCTCTTTTGTTCGAAAAACAGGAGCCGGACAATAGGCGGGCCGCCCGCGCCCGTCAATCGAGCGCCCGGCAGGGCTGCCAGCTGCGTGCTAGCGGTTCTTGCCCGGCACCCACAGCACGTCGCTGGCCCCGTCTTCGTTGGCGTGGCGCGACAGCACGAACAGATGGTCCGACAGGCGGTTGATGTAGCGGATCGCGGCCGGGTTGATCTGCGTGTGTGCGGCAAGCCGCACGATTTCGCGCTCGGCGCGGCGTGCGACCGTGCGCGCCAGATGCAGATTGGCCGCAAGCGCACTGCCGCCGGGCAGGATGAATGAGTTGAGCGGCGCCAAGGCCGCGTTCATGGCGTCGATCTCGCGCTCGAGCCGTTCGATCTGCGCTTCGACGATGCGCAAAGGCGGATATTTTGGATCCGGCGTTTCGGGCGTGCAGAGATCGGCACCGAGGTCGAACAGATCGTTCTGGATGGCAGCCAGCATCGCGTCGATCGGGCCTGTGGCATGGAGGCGTGCGAGGCCGATGCAGGCATTGGCCTCGTCGACCGTGCCGTAGGCGCCGACGCGGTCGTCGAACTTGTCGACGCGTTCGCCGTCGCCCAGCGACGTCTGGCCCGTGTCGCCGCCTTTGGTGTAGATGCGCGTCAGCCTAACCATGGTTTCTTTTGACCCATACGTAGAAAATCAGCAGCACCAGTGCGAGGCCCTGCAGGCCCACGCGCCAGCGCATCATGCGGTTGCCGTGGCGTTTGTTGAAGGCCCCGCCCTGGGCCATGCCGCCAAGGCCGGTGAACAGCGACACGATGACGCCCAGAATGGCGACCCCGATCGCGTAGGGCAGAACGACAAGCAGCATATCCATGGCCACGATGTAGGCCGCGGATCGGCGGAAGTCTAGCGCCGCTTGAATTTGAAATCGCCGCGCGCTTCTTCAAGCTCGCCCAGCAATGCCAGCAAGGCTTTGAATTTGGGGCCGATGGACTTGCCGGCCGTTGCGGCTTGCGGCCACACGATCTCGAACGGACCTTCGACGTCGCGCAAGAGCGCATCCCACAGCGCATCGAGATTGTGCGCAAAATGTGCCGAGAGCTGCAGATCGGCCGCGATCTGGCGATAGACCTTTTCCATCGTGTCGTGTTCGGGACCCAATCTCGCGCGTTTCATCGCGGCACCTCGCGGAACGATTCGTAATGATCGAGCGTTACGAAAATCAGACGGTCGCTCGAAAAAACCAACCGTTTGGCGTTGCGTCGTCCGCACGCATAGTCGAGATCGGCCTCGGTCCAGCGCCGGTTGGCGGCGTTGGGCAGGCGCCCTTCGCGGTTCCAGAAGCGGTCGCCGCCGATTGCTTTGCCGGGTGCCACACGGCAAAGGTCCGCACCCGGCCGCCAGCCGGCCTTTTCGGCCGCGTCCTTGTCGAGATAGCGCTCGCGCGGCAGGCGGCCTGTTTCGCGAATACTCTTGACGGTCGCAACGAACCCGTCGACGTCGCGCAAGCGCAGCTCGGTGCCGATGCGCCGCCATTCGGCTTCGTTGGCGAAGGCAGGGGCTGCTGCGAGCAGCAGCAGCGCAAGAAATGCCGAAAACAAAAACCGCATCGTCGTCAGTTTCTCCGTTCCAACAAGCCGCGCGCCACGATGTTGGCTTGGATCTCGGCGGCCCCTTCGAAGATATTCAGAATGCGCGCATCCGCCAATAGGCGGGCCGCGTCGTATTCGAGTGCATAGCCGTTGCCGCCATGGATCTGTACGCAATCGTCGGCGGCGACCCAGGCCGCGCGCGCGGCATAGAGCTTGGCGATCCCGGCTTCGATGTCGCAGCGCCGGCCCGAATCCTTGGTGCTTGCCGCCCGCCTTGTGAGCAGGCGCGCGACCGTGGTTTCGACCGCCATCGCGGCGAGCTTGCCGTGCACGCGCGGAAATTCGACGATCGCTTTGCCGAACTGGCGCCGTGTGCGCGCATAGGCAAGGGCCGCAAGCGTGGCTGCTTGCGCCACGCCGACGGCGCGCGCGGCCGTCTGGATGCGTGCGGTCTCGAACGTCGCCATCAATTGACGAAAACCTTCGCCGGTCGCGTTGCCCAGCAGCCCGTCGGCCGGCACTTCGAAACCGTCGAAGGCGAGCTCGTATTCGCCCATGCCGCGATAGCCGAGTGTGGCGATCTCGCTGCCCTTGAGGCCTGCCACCGGAAACGGATCGCCGTCGTGGCCGCGCGGCCTCGGCGCCAAGAAAATCGACAGGCCGCGATGGTCTTTGCTGGCGGAATCGGTGCGCGCCAACACCACGAGCAAATCGGCGCGTGCCGCATGCGTGGCCCAGCTTTTGGCACCGGTGAGGCGCCACACGCGCCCGTCGAACGTCGCACGTGTGGTGATCGCCCCGAGATCGGAGCCCGTGTCGGGTTCGGTGAAACACGCGGCCGCAAGGCAAGCGCCCGACGCAAGGGCGGGCAGCCAGTGCGCGCGTTGTGCCGCCGTACCGCCGCCGCGCACAAGCTCGGCGGCGATTTCGGCGCGCGTGGCAAGCGAGCCGGTCGCGAGATGGGCGGCCGACAATTCTTCGGAGGCCACGCACATCGCGATCTTGCCGAGCCCAAGCCCGCCAAATTCCTCGGGCACGCACAGGCCGAACACGCCGAGGCGCCCAAGCTTTTCGATCACATCGAGCGGAATCTTACGGTCATGCCGGTGCCAGTCGTTGGCATGCGGTGCGATTTCCGTCTTCGCGAAGCGCCGCAGCGTCTCTCGCATCTGCGCCAACGAATCGTCTTCGAGATCGGGGTCGGCCGCGAGCCGCTCCGTTTCCATGCTTTCGACGAGGCGGCGGCGCAGCTCGGGCAGCGCTTCATCACCCACCAAAGCCGCAACGGCGGGGTCGGCGGCGAAAGCAGCGGCCTCTGCGGCAATGCCCATTTCGGCGGGCCGCACCGTTTCGCTCTGGCTGATCGCGATACCGAAGGCAAGGCGGCCGAGTCCTTCGGCAAAACCGAGCCGGGCGAGAATTGCGGCCGCCGGATCGGCAGATGCGCGCGCGGCCCACTCGGCCAACGCATTCAAGCCCGCCACATTGGCGGCAAGCCACGCATAGCCGTGTGCTGCCATCTGGTGCTGCGCGAGTGCCGCTGCGTCCACGCGCCCGTCGCGAAGAACGCGCGCGGCCAACGCAACACGCGCAGCTTCTTCAAGATTTCGGCACGCGACAAGGGCGGGGGAAAACATCGAAGCACCTATGCTATAGAACGGCGCCCGAGCGAACCAGTTTTCTCCGCGGAGCCGTTCCATGTCATTTCTCGACCGCATCGTCGAATGCAACACGCACGATCCCGCCGCCTTTCGGCCGTTCGTCGTTGCGGGGCACCAGGTGGGGGCCGTGCGCCACAAACTCGCCGAACGCCTGCGCGGCTTTCCTTCGGTGTTCGACGTTGCGGCCAACCGTGTCGCACTCGCCGAAACGCTCGCAAATCCTGCAGCACGCACGGCTGCGCTCGACACGGTCGTGCGCGCACTCGAGGCCGAAGGCATCGTCGGCGGGCGGCGCAACGAAGCCTATCCCGCTTTGCTTGAATGGGGCGCATCACCGCTTTTCCAAATCGAGCGGGCGGCCGCCCCGCATTTCGGCATGCGCAGCTACGGCGTGCACATGACAGGCTATGTGCGCAAGGAAGACGGCATCCATATTTGGGTCGCCCGCCGGTCGCGCGTGAAGCCGACTTATCCCGGCATGCTCGACAATACGGTCGCCGGCGGCCAGCCCGTGGGCTTGGGCCTTCGCGAAAATCTTGCCAAGGAATGCGCGGAAGAAGCGGGCATCCCCAAAGCTTTGGCGGCGCAGGCGATCAGCGTGGGAGCGATCGCCTACAAAATGGATGCGGCCGACGGGCTCAAGCCCGATGTGCAGTTTTGCTACGATCTCGAAATGCCGGCCGATTTCGTGCCGCGCAACACCGACGGCGAGATCGAAGAATTTTTCCTGTGGCCGTGGCGGGACGTGGCGCGCATCGTCGCCGACACGAACGAATTCAAATACAACTGCAATCTCGTGCTGATCGATTTTTTTGTGCGCCACGGCCTCTACAGCCCCGACGATCCCGATTATCTCGCGGTCGTGCGTGGTCTTAGGGGGTAGGCTGCGGCATATTTTGCTATTGAGAAGCATTCTCAATTGAGCTATCGTGCTTCCCTCACTCTTGGGAGGCGGCTGAATGTTTCTTTGCAACTGCCATGGAATTCGAGCCTCGCAAGTCGAGGCTGCGCGCGAAGCGGGTTGCCGGACCGTGCGCGCGTTGTTCGAGCGCATGGCCGATGCGCCGCCCTGCTGCGGCAAGTGCATTCCCGAGATCCGCGCCACACTCGAGCGCCAAACAATGTCGGCCGCCGCCGCCGAATGAGCGCCGCGCTCGCCGTTGCCGTCGGCTGCGCGGTCGCCGGGGCGGCGATCACAATTTTCTTGCGCTTAAGGGTTGCGTTGCGCGATTCTGCGCGCGACTCGAACAAGCGAGGAAATCGATGAAAGGCGACAAGGCCGTTCTGGCCGAACTCAACAAGCTGCTGACCAACGAACTCACCGCCGTGAACCAGTATTTCCTGCATGCGCGGATGTGGCGGCAGTGGGGCTTCGCCAAGCTCGCCAAACACGAATACGACGAGTCGATCGAGGAGATGAAACACGCCGACAAGGTGATCGAGCGCATTCTGATGCTCGACGGCCATCCCAATCTCCAGGATCTCGGCAAACTGAAGATCGGCGAGACCGTTCCCGAGGGTCTCGCGTGCGATCTCGATCTCGAGAGAAACGCGCGGCCGATGCTTCAGGCGGCGATCAAAGTCTGCGAAGGCGCGCACGACTACGTGTCGCGCGACATGCTGCTGCACATTCTCGACGACACCGAAGAACATATCGATTATCTCGAAACCCAGCTCGCGCTGATCGAGAAGGTCGGCGTGCAGAACTATCTGCAGAGCCAGATGGAACCCGGCGCGTCGAGCTGAGCGTAGGCGAGGCCCTGCCGGGCCTCGCTCTACCGCGTGATCGACTGGAAGGCGGCAAGGGCCGCCATATTGACGATCTCGCCGACCGATGCACCGATCGGCACGATCTGCGCCGGCTTCGACAGGCCGATCAGGATCGGCCCGAGCATTGTGCCGCCCGCGAGTTTCTGCACGAGCTTCGACGAAATATTCGCCGAATGCAGGCCCGGCATCACGAGCACGTTGGCAGGGCCCGTGAGGCGGCAGAACGGAAACAGGCTGCGCATCAGATCGTAGTCGAGGGCCACGTCCGGGCTCATTTCGCCGTCATATTCGAAATCAATCGTGCGCCCGCCCTCGGCCATGTTTTCGAGTTCCTGCACTGCCTCGCGCACCTGCGTTGCCTTCTCGCGCTGCGGATTGCCGAAATTCGAGAACGAGGTCAGCGCCACGCGCGGCTCGTGGCCGAGGCGCCTTGCGGCGGCGGCGGCGCCGATCGCGATTTCGGCCATGTCGCGCGCGGTGGGGAGTTCCGTCACCGTCGCGTCGGCGATGAACACCGTGCGCTCCTTGGTCATCATCACCGACACGCCGATGCAGCGCTTGCCCTTCTCGACGTCGATCACGCGGCGCACGTCGTCGAGCGCCTGGTAGTAGCTGCGCGTGGTGCCCGTCACCATCGCGTCGGCGTCGCCCACGGCCACCATGGTCGCCGCGAAGATGTTGCGGTCCTGGTTCACGAGGCGCTGGCAGTCGCGCTGCAGATAGCCCTGGCGGCGCAGCTTGGCGTAGAGAAAATCGGTGTAGCGCGTGTTGTCGCGCGACAGGCGCGCATTGTGGATCTCGAGGCCGAGCTCGGCCGGGCTATCGGTCAGGCCCATCGCCGCCATCGTCGCCTCGATGCGCTCGACGCGGCCGATCAGCACCGGCGTGCCGTAGCCCGAATTGCGGTAGCTGATCGCGGCGCGGATCGTCTTTTCGTCTTCGCCTTCGGCGAACACAGTGCGCTTGGGGTTGGCGCGCACGGTCTCGAAGATGCGGTCGAGCATCGCCCCCGTCGGATCGCGGCGCAGATTGAGCGAATGGCGATATGCCGCCATGTCGGCGATGGGTTTGCGGGCAACGCCTGAATCCATCGCGGCTTGCGCGACGGCCGCAGGGACGACCGAAATCAGCCGCGGATCGAAGGGCACGGGGATGATGTAGTCGGGCCCGTAGCGCAGGCGTTGGCCGCCGTAGGCGGCGTCAAGATCGTCGGGCACGTCTTCGCGCGCAAGCTCGGCGATCGCGTGTGCTGCGGCGGCCTTCATCGCTTCATTGATCGTGCGCGCGCGCACGTCGAGCGCACCGCGAAAGATGAAGGGGAAGCCCAGCACGTTGTTGACCTGGTTCGCGTAGTCCGACCGGCCCGTGGCGATGATGCAGTCGGGCCGTGCCGCCTTGGCTTCCTCGGGCGTGATTTCGGGATCGGGATTGGCCATCGCGAAGATGATGGGCTTGGGCGCCATCGTCTTCAGCATGTCCTGCGTGAGCGCACCCTTGACCGACAGGCCGAAGAAAACGTCCGCCCCCGCAAGCGCTTCGGTCAGCGTGCGCGCCTTGGTCGGCACGGCATGCGCCGATTTCCACTGGTTCATGGAGTCGGTGCGGCCCTGGTAGATCACGCCCTTGGTATCGCACAGGATCACGTTTTCGTGCGGCATGCCGAGCGACTTCACGAGCTCGGCGCACGCAATACCAGCCGAGCCCGCGCCGTTGATGACCATCTTGGTCGTGCGCATGTCGCGGCCCGTGAGATCCAGCGCGTTGATGAGGCCGGCCGCCGCAACGATGGCCGTGCCGTGCTGGTCATCGTGGAAAACCGGAATGTCGAGGAGCTCGCGCAAGCGCTGCTCGATCACGAAACACTCGGGTGCTTTGATGTCTTCGAGATTGATGCCGCCGAACGTGACGCCGATATAGCGCACGCACTCGACGAACTTGTCGACGTCCTTGGTATCGACCTCGATATCGATCGAATCGACGTCGGCAAAACGCTTGAACAGAACGGCTTTGCCTTCCATCACGGGTTTGCCGCCCAGCGCACCCAGATCGCCCAAGCCCAGCACGGCCGTGCCGTTCGAGATCACGGCCACGAGATTGCCCTTGGCCGTATAGTCG
Source organism: Magnetospirillum sp. (assembly GCA_027532905.1). Classification (NCBI taxonomy): domain Bacteria; kingdom Pseudomonadati; phylum Pseudomonadota; class Alphaproteobacteria; order Rhodospirillales; family Rhodospirillaceae; genus Magnetospirillum; species Magnetospirillum sp. The sequence continues at coordinate 489,034 of JAPZUA010000004.1, read as the reverse complement.
TAGGCGGCGTCCGGGTTCTTGGCGATGTGCAGGCACGGCCACGCCACGCCCGGCGAATAGGCAAGGCTCAGATCGCGCTGGGTCGTCAGCGGCTTGGTGGCGGTGATTTCGATCTTGCCCGCTTTGCCGCCCTGATTGTGGAACAGCAAGGATTCTTGTTCGGTGACGGGCCCGGTCTCGTTCGCCATAATTGCGTTTGCCTTCCCTGTGAAACTCGTTTTGCTAGGCTTTGGTTCGCCATGGTACGGGGAACGGGTGCCGTTCGTCAAAACGCACGAACCAATGGAAATGCTGCACTGCAATGTCCGACACTGTCCGCGAGCCGCAAAGCGACCAAGCCCCCACGCCGATGATGGCGCAGTATCTGGAATTGAAGCGCCAGCATGAAGGTGCGCTGCTGTTCTACCGCATGGGCGATTTCTACGAGCTGTTCTTCGAGGATGCAGTCGCCGCTTCCAAGGCGCTCGACATCACGCTCACGCGCCGCGGCACGCATGCGGGCGAACCTATTCCGATGTGCGGCGTGCCGTGGCACGCGCACGAAGCCTATTTGGCCAGGCTGATCCGCCAGGGTTTCCGTGTCGCGATCTGCGAGCAGATCGAAGACCCGGCCGAGGCCAAAAAACGCGGCAGCGGCAAAAGCCTCGTGCGGCGCGACGTCGTGCGTGTCGTGACACCGGGTACGCTTACCGAAGACACGTTGCTCGATGCGCGCGCCAACAATTTTTTGTGCTGCCTGGCGGAAGCGGCCGGCACGCTTGGCCTTGCGTGGCTCGATCTTTCGACCGGCGATTTCCGCGTCGAAACGGCCACGGCACCGGGCCTGTCGGCAGCACTCGCGCGCATCGCACCCGGCGAATTGCTGCTCGCCGACCGCTTGCTCGCGCGCGACGACATTGCTGCCGCTGTATCCCCGCTCAAACGCGCGCTGACGCCGCTGCCGTCCGCGCGCTTCGACAGCGAAAACGCCAAGCGGCGGCTCGAAGCGCTCTATGGCGTCAAATCTCTCGACGGATTCGGCGCCTTCGCACGCGCGGAAATCGCGGCGGCAGGCGCCCTCGTCGATTATGTCGAACTCACGCAAAAAGGCCGTGTTGGCCGCCTGCAAACGCCGCAGCGCCAATCGGCGGCTGGCCTGCTTGAGATCGATCCCGCCACGCGCCGCTCGCTCGAAATCGCCGAAACGCAGACGGGCGAGCGCAAAGGGTCGCTGCTCGCCACGATCGACCGCACGCAGACGGCCGCCGGTGCGCGTCTTTTGGCCGCGCGCCTCGCAGCCCCCTTGGCCGACGCGCGCGCGATCGGCCGCAGGCTCGACATGCTCGGCTATTTCGTCGAGTCCGAACATGCGCGCGCATCCTTGCGCGAAACGCTGAAGGGCTTCCCCGATCTCGAGCGTGCCGTGCAGCGCTTGGCGCTTCAGCGCGGCGGCCCGCGCGATTTGGCGGCGTTGGGCCAGGGTCTTGCGCGCTTGCCGCAAGTGCGCGCGCAAGTGCGCGCACAAGGTCTCGACGCCGCCCCCGAAGGAATCGGCCAAGCGCTCGACGATTTGGGCGAACATTCGGCGCTGGCCGATCTGTTGGCGCGCGCCTTGGGGGCCGACCTGCCGCTCGATATGCGCGACGGCGGCTTCGTGCGCGCAGGATTTGCCGCCGAGCTCGATCGCATTCTTGAGCTGCGCGACGAAAGCCGTCGCCTGGTGGCTGCTCTGCAGCAGCGCTATGTCGAGGCGACCGGTATTTCCACATTGCGCATCAAACACAACAATGTGATCGGCTATTTCGTCGAAGCGAACGCCAACGTCGCCGACCGGCTGTCGAAGCCCGGCGGCATCTTCATCCATCGCCAGACGATGGCAGGGGCCGTGCGCTTCACCACGGTCGAACTCGGCGAGCTCGAAAACGCGGTCGTGGGTGCGCGCGACAAAGCGCTCGCCCTCGAACTTTCGATATTCGCCGACCTCGTGCGCGACGTGCTCGCGCACAGCGATGCGATTTTGCGCGCTGCCCGCGCGTTGGCCGAACTCGACGTCGCAGCTGCCTTGGCCGACCTTGCGGTCGAGCGCGAATGGTGCCGGCCTGTGGTGGACGGCAGCCGCGTCTTCGCAGTCGAAGGCGGGCGCCATCCTGTCGTCGAGGCGGCGTTGGCCGAACAGGCGCAAGGTTTTGTCGCCAACGATTGCCGCCTTGATGCCGACGGCGGGCAATTTTTGTGGCTCGTCACGGGCCCCAACATGGCCGGCAAATCCACGTATCTGCGTCAAAACGCGTTGATCGCCATTCTGGCGCAGAGCGGATCCTACGTGCCGGCCAAAGCAGCACGTATCGGCGTGGCCGACCGGCTGTTCAGCCGCGTGGGTGCGGCCGACGATCTGGCGCGCGGGCGGTCGACGTTTATGGTCGAAATGGTCGAGACGGCCGCGATCCTCAATCTTGCGACCGAACGCTCGCTCGTGATTCTCGACGAGATCGGGCGCGGTACGGCGACCTACGACGGGCTTTCGATCGCGTGGGCGTGCGTGGAGCATCTGCACGACGTCAACCGCGCGCGCGCCTTGTTCGCCACGCACTATCACGAGCTCACAGCACTTGCCGCAAAACTCTCGGGCCTTGCCTGCCGCACGATGCGCGTCAAGGAATGGAAGGGCGAGGTCGTGTTCCTGCACGAGATTGCAGCCGGCACCGCCGACCGTTCCTACGGCATCCATGTGGCCAAGCTCGCAGGCCTGCCGGCCGCCGCCGTCGCACGTGCCGAAACCGTTCTGGCGGCGCTGGAAAGCAGCCCGGAACAACGCAATCTCGGCAAGCTCGCCGAAGATCTGCCGCTGTTTGCCGCACGGCCCAAAGGCGGACCCGCCAATGCTGGAGCGGGCGCCGACGCGGCCCCGAGTGCTTTGTCCAAAGCGCTCGCCGATCTCAATCCCGACGAACTTGCCCCCAAACAAGCGCTTGAAGCGCTTTACGCGCTCAAAGCGCTTTTGCTTAAGGAGAAGGCCGAATGAAAGTCGCGTTGGTCACGGGGGCTGGCAAAGGCATGGGTGCTGCGTGCGCCCGCGAACTCGCCGCACGCGGCTGGGGTGTGGCTTTGCTGTCGCCGTCGGGTCGTGCGGTTGAGCTTGCAAACGAACTCGGCGGCGTGGGCGTCACGGGTTCGGTCTTGGAAACCGCCGATCTGCAAAAGCTCGTCGATGCTGCGATGGCAAAATGGGGCCGCATCGACGGCGTGGTTACGTCCACCGGCCATCCGCCCAAAGGCGACCTCTTGGCCCTCACCGACGAAGACTGGGCCAAGGGCCTCGAGCTTGTGATTTTGGACGTTGTGCGCTTGGCACGCCTCGCAACGCCGATCATGGAAAAGCAGGGCTCGGGCGCGTGGGTCAATATCTCGACCTTCGCCGCCTTCGAACCCGACCTCATGTTCCCGATCTCGTGCGCGATGCGCGCAGGCCTCGGCGCCTTCGCCAAACTCTATGCCGACCGCTACGCCAAGGCCGGCATTCGCATGAACAATCTGCTGCCCGGTTTCGTCGACTCGCTGCCCGTCAAAGAAGTGCTTCTGCCGCGCATTCCCATGGGCCGCTACGGCAAAGCCGAAGAAATCGCCAAGACGGCGGCGTTCCTGCTTTCCGACGACGCGGGCTACATCACCGGCCAAAACCTACGCGTCGATGGCGGGATTACGCGCGGGGTTTAGCGCGCGCCAAGCAGTTCGACGTCGAACACCAGCGTGGCATTGGGCGGGATCACGTTGCCCGCACCGCGTGCGCCGTAGCCGAGCTCGGGCGGGATCACGAGCGTGCGTTTGCCGCCGATTTTCATCGTCGCCACACCTTCGTCCCAGCCGCGGATGACGCGGCCCTGGCCGAGCGGAAATTCGAAAGGTTGGCCGCGGTCGACCGAGGAATCGAATTTGGCGCCCCGTTTGCCGTCTTGGAGCAGCCAGCCCGTGTAATGAACGCGTGCGGTCTGGCCGGACGCAGGTGCGGCTCCCGTGCCCTCGACAATGTCGAGAATGCCGAGGCCCGAGCGTGTGCGGGTGGCTGTCGCAAGGTCTGGCGTCTGGGCGTCCGAAGGGTCGATCGCGGTCATGGCAATGAGGGTTCCGAGCAAGAGGCGGCGGGTGAGGGCGAGGTTTTTCATGCGCCGCACTCTAGCGGCGTGGGGCCGGCATTGCCACTGTTCCGGCACGCGCGAACACAAGCTCGAGGCGGCCATAGGGCGGGGCCGCGTCGGGCGGCAACTGGATGCGCGCGCGCGACTCGATTTGGGAAGCACCGCCGCCGCTGAGCCAACCGATCGGGATGGATACCCCGATACCTGGATCGATACCCGAACTGGAGCCGCCCGCCGCCCCGATGCCAACGCGGGGGCGCTCGGGCGCTGCCGCCGTCGTCGCGATTTCGGCCGCAAGGCGCGATCCGTCGGGGGCGATCAGGGCGGCACTAAGCAAGCGTTCGGCCCCCGTCGCGACGATCTCGATGGCCCGCCCGCCGTCGGCAAGCTGCGTGCGGATCTGCGGGGCCGGGGCCGCGCACCCGGCCGCCGACAGGGCCACAAAGAGGACAAAAACAGGGCGCAAAGATCGAACTCCCGGCGACGCGAGAACCCACTATATACTGGTGCGATGGAAACGGCCGAACGCCTCGACGAACTGCCCCTATCGACCTCGAAAGAGGTGCCGAACCAACGCGCCATTCTCGACCGGCGCGCAGTCGATGGGGAACTGCAAGCGCTTGCCACACGCCTCGCGCGCGAGCCCGAGCAGCGGCGCGCGGCGATGCGCGACGTGCTCAAAGCCGCTTTGCAGGCAGGCCGTACCGAAATCCGCCGCCGCTTCGAGGAGCGCGAAGCCAGCGGCGGCCAGACCGCGCGCGCGGGCTCGTTCCTGATCGACCAGATCGTGCGGCTCGTCTACGACTTTGCCGACCGACATGTCTATCCGCTGCCCAACCCGACCACGGCCGAGCGTGTGACGATCGCGGCCGTCGGCGGCTACGGGCGCGCGGAGCTCGCACCGCAGTCCGACATCGATCTTCTGTTCGTGCGGCCCTACAAATCCAATCCGCGCATCGAACAGCTCGTCGAATTCGTGCTCTATCTTTTGTGGGATCTGGGCTTGAAGGTCGGGCACGCCACGCGCTCGATCGAGGAATGCCTGCGCCTTGCGCGCGAGGACCATACGATCCGCACGGCTCTGCTCGAGAGCCGCTATCTGTGGGGCGACGACAAGCTGTTCCTCGAGCTCAAGAAGCGCTTCTTCGCCGAGATCGCCAAATCGACGGCGGCCGATTTCGTCGAGGCCAAGCTCGACGAGCGCAACAAGCGCCACCAACGCACCGGCGATTCGCGCTACGTGCTCGAGCCCAACGTCAAAGACGGCAAAGGCGGCTTGCGCGATCTGCATACGCTGTTCTGGATCGGCAAATACGTGCATCGCGTCGACCAGGTGGCCGATCTCGTCTTGAAGGGTGTCTTCACGTCCGACGAAGCCGCCAAGTTCGACAAGTGCCAGGAGTTCCTCACAAGCGTGCGCTGCCATCTGCACTATGTCGCGGGCCGGCCCGAAGACCGGCTCACTTTCGACGTGCAGGGCGAGATCGGCCGCCGCATGGGCTATACCGACCATCGCGGCACGCGCGGCGTCGAGCGCTTCATGAAGCACTATTTCCTCGTCGCCAAAGACGTCGGCGATTTGACGCGCATCTTCTGCTCGGCCCTCGAGATCGAGGAGGGCAAGCGCGCCACGCTCGGCGTGGGCGGCTGGAAATCGATGTTCAAAGGCCGCGCCAAGAAGCTCGGCGACGGGCGCTTTGCGGTCGAAAGCGGGCGCCTTACCGTGGCGCGCGCCGACGTGTTCGAAAAGGACCCCGTCAATTTCCTGCGCCTGTTCCGCGTGGCGCAGGAAAGCGAGCTCGACATCCACCCTTACGCGCTGCGCCTCGTGCGTCAGTCGCTGCGGCGCGTGGACGGCGCGTTGCGCGCCAATCCGGACGCCAACAAGCTGTTCCTCGACATGCTGACCGACAGCCGCGCCGAGACGACGCTGCGGCGCTTGAACGAAGCGGGCGTGTTCGGCCGCTTCGTGCCCGATTTCGGCCGCGTCGTCGCGCAGATGCAGCACGACATGTACCATGTGTACACGGTCGACGAGCACACGATCTTCGCGATCGGCATTTTGCACCGCATCGAAGCGGGCGAGCTTGTCGCCGACCATCCGCTCGCCAGCGAAGTGATCCACCAAGTCGCCTCGCGTCGCGCACTTTATCTCGCAGTCCTCTTGCACGACATCGCCAAGGGCCGCGGCGGCGACCATTCGATCCTGGGGGCGGAGATCGCACTCAAGCTCGGGCCGCGCCTAGGGCTCACGGAAGAAGAAACCGAAACCTGCGCGTGGCTCGTGCGCTGGCATCTGGCCATGTCGGCCACCGCCTTCAAGCGCGACATCCAGGACCCGCAGGCGATCCGCGCCTTTGCCGAGCATGTGCAGAGCCCGGAGCGGCTGCGCTTGCTGCTGTGCCTGACGGTCGCCGACATCCGCGCGGTCGGGCCCGGCGTGTGGAACAATTGGAAGGCCACGTTGCTGCGCGAGCTTTACGCACGCACGGCCGAAGCGCTCGCGGGCAATTACGGCGAGACCGGCACGTTGCAGCGCGTGGCGGCAGCGCAAGCGCGCTTGCGCGAAGAATTGCGCGATTGGAACGACGCCGATTTCGCTTGGTTCTCGGGCCTTGCCTATCCCGCCTACTGGCTGTCGCTCGATGCGGGCTCGCAAGCCCGCCATGCGCGCTTCGTGCGCGAGGCCGAGCAGGCGCATCTGCCGCTCGCCATCGATACGCGCATCGACCGCGCGCGCTCGATCACCGAGATCACGATCTATACCGACGACCATCCGGGCCTGTTCTCGCGCATCGCCGGCGCCATCGCGTATGGCGGCGCCAACATCGTAGCGGCCAACGTGTTCACGCTGTCGAACGGGCGGGCACTCGACACCTTCTCGATCCAGGAAGCGGCGGGCGATCTCGACGCGCAGCCGGCCGCCTATGCGCGGCCCGAAAAGCTCGCCCGGCTTGCCACGCACATCGAGGGGGCGCTGGGCGGGCGTCTGCGCTTGCGCGAGCAGCTGCGCAAGCGGCCCGCGATCCCGAGCCGCATGCAGGTCTTCACCGTGCCGCCGCGCGTGCTGATCGACAATCTCGCGTCCAAGTACCACACGCTCGTCGAAGTGAACGGCCGCGACCGCGTGGGTTTCCTCTACGACGTCACGGCCGCAATCACGGCCTTGGGCCTGTCGATCCGCATGGCCAAGATCACGACCTACGGCGAACGCGCGGTCGACGTGTTCTACGTCGTCGACGTGTTCGGCCAGAAGATCGTCGAAGACGACAAGCTCGAGCGCATCCGCGAAACGCTGCTGCAAGCGCTCGTCGATCCCGAGGCGGCGGACCCCGTCAAACCGCGCAAACGCGGAAGCTCCGAAGCTGCGGAATAGACACAGGATGGCATCCTCCTTTCCCGAAGAATTGCGCGCGCGCGCTCAATTGCCCGGCATGACCGTCGAACTGCGCCATCGCAAGGCATCGCCGGGGGCCCCCGAGGCGATCGGCATCGTGCTGACGGGCCAGCCGCATCTGCCGGAAGTCGCATTCGATCCGATAGGGGCGTGGCTCGGCTTCCAGCGTCAGCTCTGGGCGCCGTGGCTGGCGATGTGGGGCCTTGCCTTGCCCGACCGCCGCGACGAAACGTAAAGCAGGGACAGCCGCATCCCATGTCGCTTGCGCGCCCCATCGCGACGGTCGGCGCCTACACGCTTTTGAGCCGCGTGCTGGGCTTCGTGCGCGACATGCTGATTGCGGCGTATCTGGGGGCAGGGCCGGTCGCCGACGCGTTTTTCGTCGCGTTCAAATTCCCGAACTTCTTCCGCCGCCTGTTCGCCGAAGGCGCATTCGCCGCCGCCTTCGTGCCGATGTTCGCAGGCACGGTCGCGACCAAGAGCAAAGCGGCGGCGCGCGAATTCGCCGAAGAAGCGCTTGCCGTGTTGCTGGTCGCTTTGTTCGCGCTCGTGGTCGCGTGCGAGTTCGCCATGCCGTGGATTTTGCGCGTCGTCGCCCCCGGCTTTGCCGACGAGCCGACGCGCTTTACGCTCGCGGTCGAATTCACGCGCATCACGTTTCCGTATCTGCTGTTTATCAGCCTCGTATCGCTGCAAGGCGGCGTGCTCAACTCGCTCGACAAATTCGCGGCCGTGGCGGCAACGCCCATCCTGCTCAATCTGTGCATGATCGGCGCGTTGCTGGGCCTCGTGGGTCGCGTGCCGACGGCCGGCCATGCCGCGTCGTGGGGCGTGCTTGCGGCGGGCTTGGCGCAGTTCCTGTTCCTTGCATATGCGTGCAGCCGCGCCGACATGGCTTTGCGCCTGCGCTGGCCGCGCTTGAGCGACAACGCCAAGACATTGCTGAAGCGCATGGCGCCGGTGGCTCTCGGTTCGGGCGCCGTGCAGATCAATCTTGTGATCGACGTGATGCTGGCCTCGCTGCTCGCGGCAGGGTCGATCAGCTGGCTCTATTACGCCGACCGCGTCTACGAATTGCCGCTCGCCGTGATCGGCATTGCGATCGGAACGGCCCTGCTGCCGCTGATGTCCAAACAGGTGCGCAGCGGCGACGAGGCCGCCGCCCTTGCCACGCAGAACCGCGCGCTCGAAGCCGCAGGCCTGCTAACGCTGCCCGCAACCGCCGCCCTCGTGGTGCTGGCCGAGCCCATCGTCGCAGGTCTGTTCGAGCGCGGCGCTTTTGCGGCTGCCGACGTTGCCGCCACCGCCGCGGCGCTTATCGCCTACACGGTGGGCCTGCCGGCTTACGTGGCCGTGAAAGTGCTGGCACCCGCCTTCTATGCGCGCGAAGACACCAAAACGCCGGTCAAGATCGCCGTGCTGTGCGTTGCCTTGAACAGCATCGTCGGGTTCGTCTCGATGCAGTTCGTCGGCCATGTCGGCTTGGCGCTCGCAACCGCGCTGTCGGCGACGTTGAACGCACTGCTGCTGCTGCGTGCCCTTGCCGCGCGTGGCCAGTTTGCTGCCAGTGCCCGGCTGCGCCAACGCCTGCCGCGACAGCTGGCCGCGACGGCGGCAATGGCGTTGGGCCTGTGGCTTGCCCTGCAGGCCGCATCCCCGTTCATGGCCGAGCCCGGTATTTTGCGCCTTTTTGCGCTGGCGGGGCTGATCGCGTTGGGGCTCGTCCTCTATGCTGCCGCCGCCTGGGCCTGCGGGGCGGCCGATCGTGCGGATCTGCGCGCATTGCTGTCGCGCCGCACTTGATTAACGCCGCAAAGGCCGCCATAAGCTGCGCCCCATGAACCGCATATTCTCGGGCATCCAGCCCACCGGCAACCTGCACCTCGGCAACTATCTCGGCGCGATCCGCAACTGGGTCAAGCTGCAGCGCGACTACGAATGCATTTTCTGCATCGTCGATCTGCACGCGATCACGATGCCGCAGGAGCCCGCCGCCTTGCGCAAAGCCACGCGCGAAGTGACGGCTGCGTACATCGCCTGCGGCATCAATCCCGTCGCCTGCACGATCTTCAACCAATCGACCGTGCCGGGCCATGCGGAATTGGGCTGGACGCTCGGCTGTTTTGCCCCGCTTGGCTGGCTCAACCGCATGACCCAGTTCAAGGAGAAGGCGGGCAAGCAGCGCGACAATGCGGGCCTTGGCCTCTACGCCTATCCGGTGCTGATGGCGGCCGACATTCTGCTCTACAAAGCCACGCACGTGCCGGTCGGCGAAGACCAGAAGCAGCATCTCGAACTCGCGCGCGACATTGCGGGCGCCTTCAACCACCGTTACGGCGTCGAGTTCTTCCCGCTGCCCGAACCGCAGATTTTCGGTGCCGCCACGCGCGTGATGAGCCTGCGCGACGGCACCAAGAAAATGAGCAAGTCCGAGCCGTCGGAGCAGAGCCGCATCAACCTGACCGACGATGCCGACACGATCGCGTCCAAAATCCGCAAGGCCAAGACCGACCCGCATCCGCTGCCCGACAGCGTGGCGGGCCTCGAAGGTCGGCCGGAAGCCGAGAACCTGCTCGGCATCTACGCAGCCCTGACCGACAAGACCCTCGAAGCCGTCGTGGCGGAATTCGCAGGCGCGCAGTTTTCGACGTTCAAGGGCGCTTTGGCCGACATGGCCGTGGCCGTGCTGTCGCCGATCACGGCCGAGATGAACCGGCTCATGGCCGATCCCGGTGCCATCGACGCGATCCTGAAGCAGGGGGCCGAAAAGGCTAACGCGATCGCCAAGCCCAATCTGCGCCAAGTCTACGAACTGATCGGCTTCTTGGCGCCGTAAGGCCGGCCAAAGCTCTTGCTGCAAAAAGCTTGCTGCAAAGCGCTTGCCGTATCGGGGCGGGCGGGCGCATTCTCGGCAGCGCGTGCTGATCTATCTGCCCCTTGCCGAAGTTTCGGTCGACGTTTTTCTGCTGCTGCTGCTCGGCGGCGGCGTGGGGTTTCTGTCGGGTTTGTTCGGCGTCGGTGGCGGCTTTTTGATGACGCCGCTGCTGATTTTCGTCGGCATTCCGCCGGCCGTGGCCGTGGGTTCGGAAGCAGCCCAGATCGTCGCGGCGTCGGTCTCGGGCGTGCTCGCCCATATGCGGCGCGGCAATGTCGATTTCCGCATGGGTGGGGTCCTGTTGGCGGGTGGCATTGTCGGCTCGACGCTCGGCGTGCAGATTTTCAAATTGCTGCAAGGCCTCGGCCAAATCGATTTGTTCGTGTCGCTGGCGTTTGTGGCCGTGTTGGGCGCGATCGGCCTCTTGATGCTGGTCGAATCGGTGCGTGCTTTGCGCCGGCGCTCGGGCGGCAGGCGTGCCGCACCCGTCAAACGCCACCAGCATCTGTGGATCCACGGGCTGCCGTTCAAAATGCGCTTCCCGCATTCGATGCTCTATATCAGCGCTATCGCCCCGTTTTCGATCGGGCTTGCCGTCGGCGTGCTCGCGGCTTTGATGGGCGTGGGCGGCGGCTTCATCATGGTGCCGGCCATGATCTATCTCTTGGGCATGCCCACCTCGGTCGTGGTCGGCACGTCTTTGTTCCAGATCGTGTTCGTCACGGCCAACGTGACCTTCCTGCAAGCCTGGCAGAACCAGACGGTCGACATCGTGCTGGCCTTGCTGCTGCTTGTGGGCGGCGTGGTGGGTGCGCAGTTCGGCGTGCGTGCGGGGTCCAAATTGCGCGGCGAACAATTGCGCGGCCTGCTGGCGTTGATGGTGCTCGCCGTTGCGGCCAAGCTGCTCGTCGATCTCGTTTCGACGCCCGAAGATCTCTATTCGCTCGGCAGCCGCACCAAGGCGGGGGGCTAGGCCATGGCGCTGCTGCCGGTCTATCTGCCGCTTGCCGAAACAGCGATCGACGGCTTGCTGCTCGTCGCGATCGGGGCGGGCGTGGGTTTGATGTCGGGCATGTTCGGCGTGGGCGGCGGGTTTCTGATCACGCCGATGCTGATCTTTTTGGGCGTACCGCCGCCGATCGCGGCGGCAACCGGGGCCAACACGGTCGTGGCCTCGTCGGCCGCGGGGGCGATCGCGCATTGGCGGCGCGGCACGCTCGACCTCAAAATGGGCACGCTGCTGCTGCTGGGCGGGCTTGCAGGCTCGGGGGCGAGCGTATGGGTTTTCGGCTGGCTCACGAAACTCGGCCAGATCGATCTCGTGGTGGCGCTTTGCTACGTGGTGCTGCTGGGGGGCGTTGGAATACTGATGTTCGCCGAAAGCATGCGCGCGATCTTGGCGAAACCCGTGCGTGCCGCACATGGCAAACCGGCCGTGGCCAAGCCGCGCGGGCAGTGGCTGCGCGGCTTGCCGTGGCAGATGCGCTTTCCCAAATCGGGCATCGACACGAGCGCGCTTGCCCCGCTTGTGCTCGGCATCTTCATCGGCGTGCTCACGGGGCTCATGGGTGTGGGCGGCGGATTTCTGCTGGTCCCCGCGATGATCTATTTGTTGGCGATGCCGACGGCCACGGTCGTCGGCACGTCTTTGTTCCAGATCGTGTTCGTGTCGGCCAATGTCACGTTCCTGCAGGCGGTTTCGCACCAGACGGTCGATATCGTACTGGCGGGTTTGCTGATCGCGGGTAGCGTCGTGGCGGCGCCCTTGGGTGCGAGGCTCGGCGCGAAGCTCGGGGCCGCGCGCTTGCGCGTGCTGCTGGCTTTGCTCGTGCTCGCCGTTGCGGGCCAGCTTGGCTACGGCCTCGTCGAGCGGCCGGACGATCTCTATTCGATCCGTTTCGATGTCGCCCCGCCGCCGCAGGGGGAAACGCCATGATGCGTTTTGCCCTCGCACTGCTCGCATTGCTGACCTTCGCTCCTGTCGCCAAAGCGCAGCCGCTGGTGGCCGATCTGTCGAGCCATTTGATCGCGATCACCACGGGCTTTGCCGGCACCGAGCTGTTGCTGTTCGGCGCCACCGAAGGCGAGGGCGACGTCGTCGTCATCGTGCGCGGGCCCGACAGCGAAACCAGCGTGCGGCGCAAAGCGCGCGTCGCAGGGCTCTGGATCAACCGCGACGAGATGCGCTTTGCGGGTGCCCCCGCCTTCTACCGCGTGGCGGCCTCCAAGCCGCTTGCCGAGTTCGTGCCGCCCGCCTTGCGCCAGCGCTACCAGATCGGCGCCGAATTTTTGCGCCTGCAAGCCCCTGCCAATGCGGCCCCCGACGAGGTCGCATCGTTCCGTGCGGGGCTCTTGCGCAACAAGGAAGCGCAGAATCTGTACGATGCGGAAATCGGCCGCGTGTCGTTCCTCGGCCCGCGGCTGTTCCGCACGCGTATCCTGTTTCCGGCCAACGTGCCGACGGGCGCCTACTCGGTCGAAGTGCTGCTCGTGCGCGGCGGCCAGGTGATCGGGGCGCAGACCACGCCGATGTTCGTGAACAAAGTGGGCGTGGGTGCGGACATCTACGATTTCGCGCACGATTGGGCGGCGATCTATGGGCTGCTCGCCGTGCTGATTGCCGTCTTCGCCGGCTGGGCTGCCGGTGCGATCTTCAGGAAGTAACCCGCAAGCCGAAGACTGGGGGACACGATGCCGAACCGTCAGCCGCACACCCAGCGCATTTTTCTGGTCGTCGTCGACCAGACGCCGGAACTCAAGATCGCGTTGCGCTTCGCGTGCCGCCGCGCTTTCCATTCGGGCGGGCGCGTGGCGATGCTGTTCGTGACCGAGCCCGCCGAGGGCGTGGAATGGATGGGTGTTGGCGAACTCATGCGCGAAGAGCGCCGCCAGGAGGCCGAAGCGCGCCTGCAGGAACTCTCGAGCCTCGTGCAGGAATTGTCGGGCCAGATGCCGATGCTGCATGTGCGCGAAGGCGACGTGCGCGACGAATTGCTGAAGCTCCTCGAGGAAGAACCCTCGATCTCGATTCTGGTGCTGGGGGCGGGCACGTCGGCCAAAGGCCCCGGCCCGCTCGTGTCGGCGCTGACGGGCAAATACGCCAACAAGCTGCGCGTGCCGCTGACCATCGTGCCCGGCAGCTTGGCCGACGACGAGATCGACGCGATTACGTGAGGGGGTGATAGTGCTGCCAGCACTTTTGATTTCTAAGGCTGTATCTAGTCAGCTCTTTCTGGCTGATTTGCAGAGTAATCTAGTATACTAAATCGAAATACACCGCGCGATGGCAGCTAACTAACAATTCTCAGTCCTTGGCGTGGCTTAGGAATTCCATACATCTCGCAAATGTCGGCTGCTTCGATGGCAAACAAATCTGCAAGATCGTCCAGGGTATAGTGAAGCCCTTTTAAATGAGCTTCGATTAATTCCTTGTCGAGCGTAGTTGTCTCTATAGGAAAATCCAATTCGGGCGGTTCAGCGCGCCTGTACCCCATGGAGCTAAATTTCTTCCACAATAGCTGTTTCTGACCTGGGCCTATGTAACCAAGCTCATCAGCGGCGTACAAAAGCGCAGCCATAGAGACGCGCCACTCCGGCTTCAGTCTCGCAAGCATTTGGATATCGATTCTTCGACCACGGAAATAAGGGCGAAGATCGTCCTGGGGAAGTAGAATGCCACTGGCAAAGGCATTTGCTTCCTTCTCCATTTCAGGCGTCGGGATGAGGTGCATGACGAGATGTCCCAACTCATGCGCCAAGGTAAAGCGCATCCGGTCTGCGGGGAGTTGGCGATTAAGGACAATAATCGGAGGGAGCCCAGTCAATCTAAGAGAGAGGCCATCTACATCAATTTTGTCCAGGTCAGAGTGAAATACGAAAATGCCTGCGCGCTCGACATAGCTCGTTAGATTGTGGAGTGGCCCTGCTGGAATCGACCACGCGCGGCGAACAAGCTTGGCAATCTCCTTGCAATTTCCGCTATAGTCTCCCGGCTCATAGCGCGGTAAAGTTAGTTCGGGCTCAAAGACTATCGACGGCATGAGTGCACGAAGATGTAATGCTCGGATATTTGAGTCTGCCAGCACGCGGTCAATGTCCCGCTGGGATACTGATTGCCGCTTTCTCCACATAGAGTGAAAGCTAAGAGGCAATCCCGATGGCTGGCTCGAAAACTCAAAGAAATTGGTTCTTACTCGCAACGCTTCTGCGCATTTAGAAACAATCAGCCCGGATGGTTCTAGCGCTCCATTTTCTGCTCGCGAAAGATACGCAGCGTCTACGCCCACTCGTTCCGCCAGTTCTTTCTGGTGGAATCCGCGATACTGCCGCGCTAAGCGCAGCATATAACCGTTAAACTTGCTCACAATTTTTACTTTTCGTCGTCCTTGCGACCCTTTTGGGTAGCAGGGAGCTTGATGATATTCGAACGAGGCGTTCCGATCGACGGCGGCGCTGTCGGATTTATGGAAGCGACCACGGCTTCGCCGGCATCGTGATCCGGCTGATAGCTCCAAACTACCGACTCGCCTAACCGCGCCGCTACAAGAATGTATTCGATTTTTGTCTCGAGTTCGTTGAGCACATATCCGAAGTCTATCGTATGGATATCGGGCAAATCTTCGTACGCGAACGGGAGAGGTAACTCGTTTGTCAATGCCAGCGTCGCTTGAGTGGGTTGAGCTCGCGTATAGCCTCGCCGATCCATCTTCTTTAAGCGCACAACAATTTCTCGATTAATCAAAAGCCGAATGGTCTCATGCTCTTCGAGCAGTCGCACGTCTTTGCTTTCGCCAAATTCTGCGCGCACTTCGTTCATTACATGCTGATGCATCAGAACAGCGATTGTTCGTTTGTAATCGTAACTTGCCCGACCCGGCAGGTTCGAAACCTGACTCCATGCTGTGTTTATGATTTCGCAAAGCTTCCGCTCATAGCGGGACAGTATGCTTTGGGCGTGATGCTCGGTTGGGACCATTGGCGGCTCCTTCGAATTAACATTCTTGGCGATTCGAATACCAAAATCAAGAAAAAAATTGACAAATAAATTGATTCGAATCTGATCAGCTATCAGGCTTCTTCAGCTTATATTCTTATTGCAAACAAAACTCGAACATTCTACCATGTAGCTAATGCCCTCGTGGGTAGGCGCTGTTTGAAAAGTGAATACAGAGTGTTCAGTCCAGTTCCGCTGAAATTTCGGCGGAATCATGGATAGAACCGAGCGTTTTCAATGGCCTGGGTTGAAAAACGTCGCCTTTATGTCGCTTCTGGGTCGCGTGTCCGTTGCGCCGATGTCGCGTCTATGTCGCGCAAGCGTCGCGTCAGGCGGGCGCCATCGTCGGGCAGGTGAAGACCTCGACCGGCTCGGCGACACCTCTGAGCGGGTGGCTGCCCAGCGAGGCGAGTTTTTCCGAGCTGATCGCGGCAAAGGCGGCCGACACGATCAGTTCGCGGTCGAGCGATTTGACCAGCTGTTCGAGCCGCGAGACCACGTTGACCGACGGGCCGATCGCCGTGAAATCGAGTCGGTCGGGGGCACCGATATTGCCGAGGAAAATCTCGCCCGTGTGCAGGGCGGCCACGGCGCGCAAGGGGAGTGCGTCGGCAAAGGCCGGGTCGGTGTTCATGGCGTTCGCCGCCTTGATCGCGTCGCGCGCGGCCCCCAGCGCATCGCGTGCGGCCATGCGCGCAAGCTCGACATCGACGATCGGGAAGATCGCCAGCATGCCGTCGCCGATGAATTTGATCACCTCGCCGCCATGCGCATGCACGGCCCCCACTTGGCGCTCGAACCAGGCATTGACGATCTCGACCATGCGTTCGGCCGGCAACCGGTCGCTCAGCCGCGTAAAGCCGCGCATGTCGGTCGCCAGGATCGCGGCCCGCAAAGGCTCGCCGGCACCGCGCCTGATTTCGCCCGCCAGCACGCGCGGGCCGGTCGAGCGGCCGAGATAGATCGACAGGAGATCGCGCGCAATGCGCCGTTCGGTTACGAGCGTGAGCGGGGCGGCGAGTTCGGCCAACACGTGCGCGAGGTAGGCGACGTCCGCGTCTGCGAAGCCGCCGGGGCGTTTGGTCGCCCAATTGACGGCCTGGAACGGGCGCTCGAACGTGCTCGGCAGAAAGCCGTACAGCGACAGCGGCTGGGCGAGATAGCCCGTGAAACCTTGTTCGCGCAATTCCGTGATCACCGGATAGGGATCTTCGTTCTGAAGCGGGCCAATTTGCAGGCGTACCGTCTCGCCGCGTTCGACCACGGCCGGGAATGGGCTGCTTCGGTAGGCGTCGCTGTCGCGCACGCCATGTTCGATCAGCGATTCTTCGGCCTCGCCGCTTTCGCGCCACCAGCGGATGCCGTAGCCCGCGAATTGCGGGTGCAGCAGGGAAACCGAAACGCCGGCCCGGTCGATCGGCACGCCGGCGGCGACGAGGCGCCAGCACAGACCGTCGAGCAGCTTGATCGGGCTGCCCGCCCCGTGGGCGGGGCCGCGCAGCCACAGCAGAACCGAATCGCGCGTCGCGTGTTTCGGGCGCGCCGCCACCGGGCGCACATAGCGGCGATGGCCGTGTACGCCGGCAGGGCGTGCGTTGCTCCGATTCGGCGGCGATGAGCTCAATTTAACTCTTTCTGTTTCAATATGTTGCAGTGCAAGGCTTGACAGGGTCGGCGTTCGGCGCCAAGTCAGCAGATAACCCAACTTCCTTCTTCAGTTCATAGCGCTGCTCTTAGCGCTGCGCATGGCCGGAGTAAATCGAATGTTCATCCAGACCGAAACCACGCCGAATCCGGCGACGCTGAAATTCCTGCCCGGCCGCGAAGTGCTGGCCGCGGGCTCCGCCGATTTTGCGAGCGCCGACGATGCGGCCGCCCGCTCGCCGCTCGCCGCCAAGCTCTTCGGCGTCGAAGGCGTCACCGGCGTGTTCTTGGGCTCGGATTTCGTGACCGTGACCAAGACCGACGACAAAGATTGGCACCTGATGAAGCCGGCTTTGCTGGGTGCCATCATGGAGCATTTCACGTCCGGTGCCGCCACGCTGGCGGCGGGCGGTGAAACCGCGCACGGGACGGCCAGCGGCGAAGACGGCGAGCTCGTGCAGCAAATCATCGAACTGCTCGATACGCGCGTGCGCCCGGCCGTGGCGCAGGACGGCGGCGACATTCTGTTCCACAAATACGAAGACGGCGTGGTGTATCTCACGATGCAGGGTTCGTGCTCGGGCTGCCCGTCTTCGACGGCGACGCTCAAGATGGGCATCGAGAATATGCTGCGCCACTACATTCCCGAAATCGTCGAGGTTCGCGCAGTCGCCTGACGGGCGAAGCTGCGGCACTTTCGAAAGGTTTTTCTATCGAGATGGCATACGACTCCGCACTTCGTGCGGCGCCGTCGGGCGGCTTTCGCACCGGCGGTACCGTCCTCGTCGCCGCGATTCTGGCACCGATAGCGCTTGCCCTCGCGCTCGTGCCGCCGGGTGCGCGCGCGCCGGGCCTCACGCATGGGCTCGCCGAACAGCTGCCGCAAACGCCAGAAGCGGCGGCGCCCGACATGCCGCGCCTCGCGCGCATGGCGGCGGGCGATCTCTACGCGCTGTTCGTCGAACGCGGCTACGAGCTCGGCAGCTTGCGGCGCGGCGGCGAGCCCGTCCCGCGCCTCGTGGTCGAGCAATTGCCGGGCGATCTGGCAGCCCTCGACTCGATCGATCTGCGCAAATCGGTGTTCATCAAATCGCTGCTGCCGCTGCTGCTGCTCGAAAACGAGCGCATTGCGGCCGAGCGCGAAAAGCTGATCGCCATCGTCGAGAGGATCGGCCCGCCGGACGCAACCGATACCGCTTTCCTCGCGGAGCTTGCCGAGCGCTACGATTCAGGCCCCGGAAATCTGCGCGAATTGCTGCGGCGGGTCGACGTCGTGCCGGTCTCGCTCGCCTTGGCGCAGGCCGCCCTCGAAAGCGGCTGGGGGACGAGCCGCGGCGCCAAGGACGGGCATTCGGTGTTCGGCCATATGCGCTTCGGCGTCGACGACGAAGGCCGCGTGCGGCATTTCGCCGATCTACCGACGTCGGTCGAGGCCTATGCGCTCAATCTCAATACGCACCGCGCTTATGCTGAGTTCCGCCGCGCGCGCGCCGCCTTGCGGGCCGAGGGCAAGCCGCTCGACGGCCACAGCCTCGCCCAGCATCTGCACCGCTATTCCGAGCGGCGCATGGACTATGTGCGCGATGTGCGCAGTATGATGCGCGCCAACGCGCTGCGCAGCTTCGACCAGGCCAAGCTGAATCTGGACGGCTAGGCGCTGCGGCGCACTTCCGTTTCGCCCGCCTGGGCGAGCAGCGCCGCCAGCTTGTCGCGCATCAGCAAGCCCGGCTTGTCGGACGGCATGTGGAATTCTTCGCCCGACATGCGCTGGAGCGGCACGTCCCAGTCGCACGCCTCGAGCACGGCGCGGTCTTCCTGCGTCACCTGCCGGTCGAACGCCACGACGGAGGCGGCCGGCGTGTCGGCCTCGGTGTCGTTGCGGTACACGAACTGCACGAGCTGGCTCGTGCGGTCGTCGATGGGGGTGGCCCCCGTCAGGATCGCGTGGACGAGGCCGTTCGGATATTTGATGCGCAGCTTGCGGAAGAACGGCATGTACCAGGTGCGCGTATTGTCGCGCACGGTCATCTCGTCGGCGAGGCCGAGATTCTTCTTCTGCAGATCCGGATTCTTGACGTGCACCAGCGAGTGCGTTTCGAAGCCCCACGGATAGTCCGTGTAGGTCATCTCCGAGGGCGAAGGATCCGGATCGCCGAAGCTCGATTTGTGCACGAAGGTGAAATGCGCGTTGTCGAACGAGTTTTCGAGCACGCGCAAAGCGCCGGCATTCCACGTCTCGTAAAATTCAGGGATGTGGCGGAAGGAAGGATCGTCGGCCTCCGGGATCGCCGGGATATCGAACAGCGGTTCGTCTAACGCCACCCACACATAGCCGTAGCGCGCTTGGGTGCGGTAGCTGTCGATCTTGAATTTGGGCGTGCGCGTCGGGTCCTTGTGCTGCGGGATGCGCACGCACGCCCCTGTGCCGTCGAACTCCCAGCCGTGATAGCCGCACACGAGGCGGCCCTGCTGGCAGAAACCTTTCGAGAGCTTGGCCGTGCGATGGCAGCAGCGATCGATGGCGGCAGCGGGCTCGCCGGCTTCGTTTCGCCACAGCACGATCGCCTCGCCCAGCAGCGTAAATGGTACCGGCTGGTCGCCGAGCCGATCGAGCGGCAAAACCGGGTACCAGAAGCGGCGCAGGACTTTCTGTTGGGTCACGAGCATGGCAAAGCCTTGGCTAAAGACAGTGAGCTTGCATGATCGTTGCAAGCTTCCGGCCAAACGGGCAAGGACAGAAAATGACGTTCGAGATCGCCGAACCGCAAACGATTTCAATGACCACGCCGGATGGGGTGCGGCTCGACGCCGATCTGTGGCGCCCGGCAGCGCCCGGCCCCTTCCCGGTGCTGCTGATGCGCCAGCCTTACGGGCGGGCAATCGCCTCGACCGTGGTCTGGGCGCATCCGTCCTGGTACGCCGCCCAGGGATATATTGTGGTGATCCAGGATGTGCGCGGCCGCGGCAGTTCGGGCGGCGAATTTCGACTTTGGCAAGACGAAGCGGCCGACGGCAAAGCGACACTCGACTGGATCGCGACCCTGCCCGACACGACCGGCAAGGTCGGCATGTACGGCTTCTCGTACCAGGCCAGCACGCAGCTTCTCGCGGCCGCGTCCGGGGCCAAGGGCCTCGCCTGCCTATCGCCCGCCATGCCGGCTTTCGATGTCTATGCCGACATGGCCTACGAGGGCGGGGCATTCCGGCTGCACCAGGCGCTGCTATGGGGCGTGCAGATGGCCGCCGACAATGCGCGGCGGGCGGGCGACCACGACGCATTTGCCGCTTTCATCGCCGCCTCGCGCGGCTTGCCATTGACGGCCGCGATTCCGGAACGCCCGCCGATCCTGGTGCTGCTTGAAAAATACGGTCATTACGCGAACTGGCTGGCACATCCTAAGCCCGGACCCTATTGGGCGGCGATGTCGGCATCGGCACAGTTGGGCGCCTGCGATCTGCCGATGCTGCATATCGGCGGCTGGTTCGATTCGCTGTTGACCGGCACGCTGGGCCTGTGGAAACACATGGCCAAAAGCGGGGCGCCGCAGCGCCTCAAGATCGGGCCGTGGACGCATCTACCCTGGGGCCGCAAGGTCGGCGAGCGCGATTTCGGCGCCTCGGCCGCACGCGGCATGGATCGCATTCAGCTCGCTTGGTTCGACCATTGGCTCAAAGGGGCGCCGCTGCCGGACGAGCCGGCCGTCGAGTTTTTCGAGATGGGCGGGGATCGCTGGCGGGGCTTCTCGGCGTGGCCTGAGCCTGCGCCGACGCGCTATTTCCTGGCAAGCGACGGGCTTGCCGCAAGCGACATCGCAGCAGGCACGCTTGGCGCCGCGCCCGCGTCTACGACCGCTATCGACCGACTGGTGTTCGATCCGTGGCGCCCCACCCCAAGCCATGGCGGCCATACCGGCCCTGTCTCGGGGGCGTACGACCGGGCTGCGATCGATGCGCGCACGGATGTCGCGACCTACACAGGCCCGGTGCTCGAGCGTGCCTTGCACCTGGCGGGCGATGTGGCCGCCGAAATCCATGTAACGGCCGACGCCCCCTGTTTCGATCTGTTCGCCGTCCTGTCGGACGTCGCACCGGACGGCAAAGTCTGGAACCTCACGCAAGGAATTGTGCGCGTCGAGAATGTGCAATTACCGGTTCAGGTTGCGATGCGCGCCACCTGTGCGGTATTGAAGCCGGGGCATCGTTTGCGCCTGTCTCTGTCGGCGGGTGCGTTTCCGGCTTTCTCGGTCAATCCCGGTACGGGCAATGTCCCCGGCACGGATGCGGTCGATGCCCAGCGCATTCTGTGTCTTTCCATCGGCAGCGGTGCAGCTGCCCCGTCTGCGATTCTTCTGCCGGTCGTGCCTGAATGAAAATCCTCGTCGTCTACTGCCATCCGGTCGAAACCAGCTTCAATGCCGAGATCCATCGCACCGCTGTCGCTTCCCTGCGCGCCGGCGGGCACGAGGTCGAAGACGTCGATCTCTACGCCGAAGGTTTCGATCCCGTGCTGACGCGCGAGGACCGGCTCAGCTACCACGACCAGAGCGTCAATCGGCTGAAGGTGCAGCGTTATGTCGATCTGCTGCAATGGGCCGAGGGGCTCGTCTTCGTGTTCCCCACCTGGTGCTATGGCTTGCCGGCCATGCTCAAAGGCTGGTTCGACCGCGTGCTGCTGCCCGGCGTTTCGTTCGAACTGACGGACGAAGGCATTGCGGTCCCTGCCTTGCGCAACATCAAGAGCATTGCCGGCATTTCCACCTACGGGCGGCCCTGGTGGGTCGCGACGTTCGTGATCAGCAATCTTCCCAAGCGCCATATCCTGCGCTATTTCAAGCTGCTTTCCGGCGGGCGTGCACGCACCAAGTGGCTCGCGCACTACGACATGAACCGCTCCACGCCGGAAACCCGCGCCAAGTTCCTGGCGCGCGTTGCAACCGAGATGAAGTCGTTCCGATGAATGTCCTGGTCGTCTATTGCCATCCGCGCACCGACTCGTTCGTGCATGCGCTCAAAGACACTGTCGTGGCTGCCCTCGGCAAGGCCGGCCACAAGGTGGCGCTGGCCGATCTCTACGCCGAAAACTTCCAGCCCGTGCTGACGGCCCAGGAGCGTTTCGACTACCACGACGTCGCCAAAAACTGCATCGGCATCGAAAGCGAGATCGAACGTTTGCGCCAAGCGCAAGCTTTGGTCTTCGTCTATCCGACCTGGTGGTACGGGCTGCCCGCGATGCTCAAAGGTTGGTTCGACCGCGTATGGGCGCCCGGTGTGGCGTTCGAAATCAATGGCGGCGTGATCCGCCCGTTGATGGGCAATATCGAAACCGTCGCGGTCGTGACCACGATGGGCGCACCCTGGTGGTTCTCCTGGTACATGGGCCATCCGGGCCGCATGTTCCTGTCGCGCGGCGTGCGCGCCATGTGCAAACCCGGCTGCCGCTTCCTGTGGCGCGGCCTCGGGCGCATGGACAGCCGCACGCACGAACAGCGCACGGTCTTTCTCGAAAAAGTCCGCCGTACGTTCGAGAAGTTTTAGGCGCGGCGAGAAGTTCTAGATCCAGCCCGTCGTTTCGAGTTCGACCGCACCGCCGCCCAATGTTTTGAGCGCCGGGCCCGTCGGCCAGCCCGCCATCTTGCCGGGATTCATCAGGCCCTTGGGATCGTGGCGGCGGCGGAATTCGAACTGCGCTTCGTCGATGCGCTTCATGCCGCCGTTCTGCAGCAACCACGTATGCGGATTGGCGATGCGGATGCCGAGTTCTTCGTGCGCGCGCACGAGCCGGTCGAGCTGGGCGCGGTCCTGCCATTTGAAGACCGGCACGCCCTGGCACGTGACCACCCCGTTGAAGCGCACGCATTCGTAATGGTGCATCATCTCGCCGCCTGTTGCGGCTTCGAGGGCCACGGCACGCGCCACCGTATCGCCGGGCGGCAGCATGCTCTGCAGATAGGTCACGCTGCGGTCCTTGCGGATCGTGTGCAAGGTCGTGTGGCCCCAGGAATACTCGTAGAGCGGCGGCTCGCCGGGCGCTTCGCCTGCCAGCCGGTCGAGCGTGATCTCCCCACCCATTTCGCGCACGAGATCTTGCCACGCCATGCGCGCGAAATCGGCGACCATCGTCAGCACGATCCACTGGCCGGCCGGGCACGCCTCGCGAATGGGACCGAAATTCGCGGCAAGGGCCGGATGCACCACGCCCGCAAGCTTTTTGGCGATGCCGTCGGATGCAGCAAGGGCGAGCCCGAAGCGCAAGGCGCTTTCGAAGCTCGAAAACGCGACGACGCCCTCGCGCCAGTCGATCGCGTTCTGGATCGGCACGTCGACCGACAGGATGAGCCCGTTGGTGCCGTAGGCGTGGTTGGCCTGCTGCACCGCGTCGCCTTCGAGATCGACGATTTGCGGGCTCGGCCCCAACGTGGCAACACGCAAACCCAACACGTTGCCGCGGTCGCGCAGCATGCCCCATTGGATCGAGCCGATCCCGCCCGAGCCGCCGGCGATGAAGCCGCCGAGCGTTGCCGTGCGCGCGGTCGAAGGATGCAGGCGCAATTCGGCCCCGTGCTGCAGCCGCAGCTCGAAATCGAGCGCCATGATCTTGGTGCCGGCACCCGCGCGCACGCGGCCCGGTGTGACCGCGCGTATACCTTCGAGCGCCGAGAGATCGACGATGGCCCCGCCCGCAAGCGGCATCGCTTGGCCGTAATTGCCGGTCCCGCCGCCGCGCGGCGTGAGCGGCATGTCGGTTGCGGCGGCCGCTTGCAAGACTGCAAGCACGTCGGCCTCGTCGCGCGGCATCACCACAAGGTCGGCGGCGAGGGCGCCGAGTTCTTCGCGCAGGATCGGCGAAAACCAGAAGAAGTCGCGGCTTTTGAGGCGCAAGCTCGCCGCGTCGTCGCGCACCGGCACGTCGCCGAGCAGGTCGCGAAAACGGGCAAGGTCGCTCACAGATCGACCTCGGCCCACTTGCCTTCGGTCGGCGTGCGCTCGTCCCAGGCGCGCATTTTGAACTTGTTCAAAAGCCCGTGCGGATCGGACGCGCGCTTGAATTCGTACTGCGCCTCGTCGACCACGCGCATGCCGCCGTCTTCGAGCAGATAGGTGTGCGGATCGAAGATCGGGGCGCCGGCCGCTTCGTGTGCCGCGATGATTTCGGCCAGTCGCTCTTGCGTCGTGTAGCGCACGAGCTGCAGGCCGAAACACGCGACTTGGCCGCCCAATCGCACGAATTCGAGATGCATCGGCACCTCGTCGCCGAACTCCTTGTAGAGCTTCTCGACGAGGGCTACGTGCTGCGGCGGTGGAAACAAAGTCTGCAGATAGGTGATGGTCTTGTCGACCTTGAGCGCCTGCAGCGTGGTGTGGTTCCACGTGAATTCGTAGAGCGGCGGGATTTCGCCGCTCTCGTCGGCAAGTTCGCGGCTATAGACGAGGCTGCCGCCATGTTCGGCCAGCAGATCCTTGAAGGCATCGAGGCTCGGATCGGCGATCATGCAGATCACGATATGCTCGCCCTCTTTGAGATGGCCCAAGAGCGGCTTGAAATATTTGGCGGCCCCCCAGGCGACGGGGGCGACTTCTTTTTTCACGATCGCATCGGCTTCGCACAGGCTTTGCGCAAAACGCACGCTCGCCATGAATTCGGGGAAGCTCGCGATGCAGTCGGTCCACGGCCAAGCGCGCGCCATTGCGATTTCGAGCTCGGTCACGATGCCGTTGGTGCCGTAGGCATGCACAACCTTCTGCGCGTCGTCGCCCACGAGGGTCACGATGCGCGGGGTTTCTTCGACCGTGACGACGCGCAATGCTTTCACGTTGCCGCGGTCGCGCAGCACGCCGAAATTGATCGAGCCGATGCCGCCCGAGCCGCCGGCGATGAAGCCGCCGATCGTGGCCGTGCGGCGCGTCGAAGGATGGAAGCGCATCTCCCAGCCTTGCGGCAGGGTCTCGGCTTCGAGATCGATGAGCTTCATGCCGGGCTGGACCTTGAGCGTACCCTTGTCGAGCGACACGATCTTGTCCATCGCCGTCATATCGAGCACCACGCCGCCCGCAAGCGGCATTGCCTGGCCGTAATTACCGGTTCCGGCTCCGCGCACGGTCAAGGGAATGCGGCGCTTGGCGCATTCGCTGGCGACCTTGATCACTTCTTCTTCGCTCTTCGGGATCACGACGAGATCGCCGAAGTGTTTGCCGAGCTGGCGTTTGAGCACCGGCGAGTACCAGTAAAAATCGCGCGATTTCTGTTTGACGAGGGCGGGCTCGTCGATCGTCTCGACCGGGGCGATCGCCTTTTTGAAAGCGGCCCAGTCGGCGTTGTGCGAAACCGGGGCGGGGGGGTCTTTCCACTCGTTTTTCATTGGGTCCAACGCGTCATTTTGCCGGGATTGAGCAGCCCGTAGGGATCGGATTGCTTCTTGAACGCAAGCTGGGCGTCGCCCGCGATCACCTTCGGGCCTTTGTCTTCGAGAATGTAGGTGTGCGGATTGGGCACGATGCAGCCCGCCGCCTCGTGGTCGCGGATGATCTCGTAGAGGCGCTCCTGCGTGGTCCAGCGCACGACCTGCAGCGCCGAATTGTTGACGCGGCCGAAGCGGCGTTGGAATTCGAGATGCAGCATCACCTCGTCGCCGTAGCGTTTGTACATCGTCTCGACGGTTTCGAGATTGCGCCCGATCGGGAACACGGTCTGCAGATACGTGACCCCCTTGTCGAGCTTCAGCACCTGCAGCGTCGTGTGGTTCCAGCAATATTCGTAGAGCGGCACGTCGTTGCCGACGGTTTCGTCGGGCGTGTCTTTCCACAGCGTGACCGTGCCGCGATGTTCGGCCGCGAGCCTCTCGAATGCGGCCCGCTCGCTGTCGGCGACCATGCAGAACGCAAAATGTTTGCCCTCGGGGCAATGGGGTTTGAGCGCCTTGAAATAGACGGCGATCGAACCCGCGATGACGGCGATTTCTTTTTTGACGATGCCGTCGGCCTCGCCGAGCGCTTGGCCGAAGCGGGCGGCATCCATGAAATCGTCGAACGCGACGATGGCGTCGCGCCACGGATAGACGAGCGCCAAAGCGATCTCGACTTCGAGCAGCACGCCCGTGGTGCCATAGGCGTGCGTTGCGGCGGCGACGTCGCGGCCGCGGAAATCGAACACGCGCGGCACGTTCTCGCACGTGGCCACGCGCACGGCCGGGATGCTGCCCCAGTCGCGCAACTGGCCCAGCATCGCCGAGCCCACGCCGGCGGCACCGCCGGCGACGAACCCGCCGAGTGCGGATTGGCGCTTGGTCGAAGGGTGCATGCGCAGTTCCCAACCGATCTTGCGCGCTTGCGCGTCGATCGAAACGAGATTCGCACCCGCTTCGAAGCGGCCCACACCGGGCTTGATGAACAAGGTGCGGTCGAGCTTTTCGGTGTCGAGCACGATGCCGCCATGGAGCGGTACGAGCTGGCCGTAATTGCCGGTGGCCCCGCCGCGTGCCACGAGCGGAATGCGGAACTGCGCGCATGCGCCCAAGATGCGCAAGGCTTCGTCCTGGTCCTTCGGCACGGCCACGAGATCGGCCGATTTGCGGTTCAGCTCGGCCTTCAGGATCGGGCTGTACCAGAAGAAGTCGCGGCTGCGCTGGCGCACGAGCTGCGGATCGTCGATCAACGCAATGCCGGCGACCGCTTTGCGGAAACCGGCAAGGTCGTAGCCGTGGCCGCCCGCATCCATGCTCAGGCTCCTACGACGGCGTCGAGTTCGCGATAGTCCGGCAGGCTTGTGTCGATGGCGCGCCCGTTGCGGATCACTACACGGTCGTGCTGCTGGCGCGACAGCAACTCGGAGAAGCTGCGCGCCGGCAGCACCACGAGGTCGGCGGGCAAGCCCGCCGCAATGCGGCCGGTCTCGGGCAGTTTCATGATGTCGGCGGGCGTGGTCGTCACGGCCTTGACCCAATCGCCGAGCGGATGGTCGAGCTGGGCGATGCGCACCGACTGCACGAAGGTCTCGAGCATGTCGTGGTCGCCGTAGGCGTAGAAAGGATCGCGCACATTGTCGCCGGCCACGGCCACGCGCAGGCCCGCCGCACGCGCCTCGTGCAGCACGGTCACGCCGCGCCAGCGCGGCGTGCGCGCCGGGGTGCGCCCTTGCAGATACATGTTGCACATCGGCAGGCTCACCATGTCGATGCGCGCGTCCGCACACAGCTTCAGCGTTTCTTCGACCGCTTCGTCGGGCTGCACCGACAGCGAGCAGCAATGGCCGACCAGGATCGGGCGCTTGAAGCCGCGCTTGGCGGCCATGCGCGCGATGCGGATCAAAGTGCGCGCGGTCGGATCGCCCGTCTCGTCGACATGCAGGTCGAGATCGAGGCCGCGCTCTTCGGCAAGCTCGAACACGCGTTGCATGTAGTCGTCGAAATTGGCGGGAACGCCCACGTGATCCTGGCCTGTGAGGCGCGTGACCACGCCGAGCTGCCCGCCGGTTTTGGCGACGAGGTCGGCGAGGCGCGGCCCGTCGTCGGTCGCGATCGGATCCATCGCCACAATCGAGGAGGCTTGCAGCGTGATGCGCCCGGCCCAGCGGTCGCGCAGCTTGGCGAACACCGGCCACGAGATTTCGGCTTGCGGCGAGAAACTGTCGAGATGCGTGCGGATCGCCGACACGCCGTGCGCATACGCGCAGCGCAGCGCAAATTCGAAGCGCGGCTCGATGTCGGCGGCCAGCCAGTTTTTCTTGCGGTCGTTGCCAACGGCGGCAAAAGCGCCGGCAAACGAGCCGTCCGGATTGGGCGAGCGCGGCCAGATATGGCCCTTGTCGAGATGCGTGTGCAGATCGGCGAAGGTCGGCCACACGCTCGCCTGGCGCAGATCTGGGCCGGACCCCGCATCCATGCTGCCGGCCGGTGCAAGGCCTGCCACGCGCCCGTCGGCGATCGCGATGTCGAGTTCGAGATGGCCGTCGGCGGTTTGCGGCGCCACAACGCCCGAGACCAGAGCGGCAGGAACGCGCACATGGCGCAGCGCATAGCGTGCTGCCGCAGGCGGGACGAAGAATCCAGTTCGCATGTCAGTTTTCCCGCTTGAGCGCGCTCTCGTGCCAGCGCCGCAGCGTCAAGTGCGACAGCAGCGACAGGCACATGAAAATCACGATGCCAGAAATCGAAATCATGAACAGGGCCGCGAACATGCGCGGGATGCGCAATTGGTAGCCCGATTCGAGAATGCGATAGGCAAGGCCCGATTGGCTGCCGCCGGTTCCGGCCACGAACTCGGCGACGACGGCGCCGATCAACGCAAGCCCGCCCGAAATCTTGAGGCCACCCAAAAAGTAGGGCAGCGCCGAGGGCAGGCGCAGATTCATCAGCGTCTGGAAACGCGTGGCTTTGTAGAGCTGGAACAGATTGAGCAGATTGTGGTCGGCAGAATTGAGGCCGAGCGTGGTGTTCGACAGGATCGGGAAAAACGCGACGATCCAAGCGCAGATCAGCAGCGAAAGCTTCACATCGTTGACCCAGATGATGATCAAGGGCGCGATCGCGACGATGGGCGTGACCTGCAAGATCACAGCATAGGGGAAGAACGAAATCTCGACCCATTTGGATTGCGCGAACAGCACCGACAGGCTCACGCCGAGGACCACGGCCGCACTCAAGGCCGCCAAGCTGATCGACAGCGTGATCCACAGCGAACCCGAGAGCGTGCCCCAATCCGCCACCATGGTTTTGGCGATCAGGATGGGTCCGGGCAGGATATAGACGGGAATGCCCTGCAGACGCACGGCAAGCTCCCAGCCGGCGAGGGCGAGAATCCCGACGGCGAGCGGCATCAGAATCTTAGGCCACGTCGCGACCGACACGCCGAGCACGCGCTTGTGCTGCAGGATGACGGGCGGCGCGTCGTCGCCGATCGTGATGGCGGGGCGGGCGGCTTCGGCCATTTTCAATGCGCTCCCAGGGCGTGACCCATCGCGACTTCGAGTGCTTGCGAGGCGCGGCGGCAATGGTCGTTGTAGAGCGGCGAGGTGCGATAGTCGGGCGTGCGTGGATAGGGGGCGGTCGTGTCGAGATCGGCGATGATGCGCCCGGGGCGCGCGGCCATCACGACGATGCGCTGCGAGAGATAAACGCTCTCGAACACCGAGTGTGTCACGAACACGACCGTGAAATTGGACGCGTGCCACAATTCGAGCAAATCGTTGTTGAGCTTGAAGCGCGTGATTTCGTCGAGTGCCGCAAACGGCTCGTCCATCAGCAGCACGTCGGGCTTGGTCACCATGCCGCGCGCGATAGACACGCGCATCTTCATGCCGCCCGAAAGTTCGCGCGGGTAGGCGTTTTCGAAAGCGCCCAAACCCACCATGGCGAGCGCTTCGGACGCGCGCGCGCGGCGCTCCTCTTTGGGAACGCCTGCGAGCTTCAAAGGCAGCATCACGTTTTTGATGGCGGTCGCCCACGGCATCAGCGTGGGTTCCTGGAACACGAAGGAAAGGCGTGGCAAGGCTGCGCCATGCGCGTCGTGGTCGGCCTCGGGCCAGTCGATGGTGCCGGCCGAAGCCGAGCCGAGCCCTGCGATCATGCGCAGCAAGGTCGATTTGCCGCAGCCCGACGGACCCAGAAGCGACATGAATTGGCGACGCCCGATATCGAGATTGACGTTTTGGAGTGCCAAGGTGCCGTTGGAAAACAGCTTGGCAACGCCGCGAACGGCAACGACCGGCCGGGCGGAGGGCCCGGCCGGTCGCGCGATTGCGGCCGCGTTGTCGGCAGCGATCAAGTTCAGCCCATCCCGACGCGCTTGTTGACGAAGCGCAGCGTGTAGGCCTTCGAGAGGTCGAGCCCGGCCTTGACGGCACCGGCGGCGACCATCGCGTCGTAGAAGCTCTTCCAGCGCGCGTCGGTCATCGCACCCACGCCCAGCGTGGTCGCGTCGCCCGACTGCACGATGCCGTTGTCCTTCATGGCCTTGATCGCGTAGGCAATCTTGGTGTCGTCCATGTCGGGGTTGTCGCGCTTGATGAGCGCATTGGCCGGGGCCGGATCGCCGTTCAGGTACGAAACCCAGCCCTCGATCGAAGCGCTCACGAAGCGCTGCATGAGGTCGGGCTTCTCGTTGACCATCTTCCACGAGGTGTTGATCGTGGTCTGGTAGTTGTCGAAGCCGTAATTGGCCATCAGATGCACGACCGGCTTCACGCCAGCCTGTTCGATCGCGAACGGCTCGCTCGACAGGAAGCCCTGCTGCGAGAGCGTCTTGTCGGCCAGGAACGGCGCCATGTTGAAGGTGTAGGGGCGCGCCTGCTCGTCGGTGAAGCCGAATTTCGACTTGAGCCACGGCCAGTACGACGTGCGCCCGCCCGCACCGATCAGGATCGGCTTGCCCTTGAGGGCCGGCAGCGTGTCGTTGCCCATGCCCGGGTGCGAGATCAGCACCTGCGGGTCTTTCTGCATCACGGCCGCGACGACGACGAAGGGCAGGTTTTCGGACGCGTAGTTGAAGCCCGCGAACGAGTTCGACATGATCGCATCGACCCGGCCGCCGACCAGCAGCGTATTGGGATCTTGCTGCGGGCCGCCCATGCGGATTTCGGCGTCGATGCCGTATTTGCGGTAAATGCCGGTCGCGACCGCCTGGTAGAAGCCGCCATGTTCGGCCTGGGCGCGCCAGTTGGTCTGGTACGAGAATTTGTCGAGCGTCTGGGCGCGCAAGGCGGGGGCCGCCAAGGTGCCGAAGGCTGCGGCGGCGCCAAACAAACCAAGCGAATGGCGGCGCGAAATTTTTGTTTCGCTCATTGCGATGCTCCTGTCCGGGGAGGGGGGTAAAACAAGGGTTTCAGGCAGTCTTTTCCGGTCCGCGAAAGCAGCAAAACCCGTACCATTGCGGTCCTGCCAAGGGCCGGTCGCTGGCCCCGCCAACATCCTAGCAAGCTGCCGTAAATTTAGGCAATGCGCCAGCGATTGCAGCAAACCTCAGCGCGATACGATGTTGGACAGCGGATAGCGGTCGATTTCCTGCAAGGCTTTGACGAAGCGGGCCGCAAAATGCTCGACGAGGATCTTGCCGCGCGCGGCATCGGCATCGGCGGCATTGCCGCACGCCCCCATCGGGTGCAGGTCCTGGGTTTCCCAGCCGAAGCCGATACGGCCTTCAGGGGCAAGGATTTCGTAGTCCTTTTCCATGCGCACCGACAACGGCTCGAAATTGCGGCATTCTTCCGTCTTCACGAGATCGCCGCGCAGATGCATCATCATCGAGGTTTCGCCCGAGCCGCCATGGATGCCGTGTTTGAGTTCGCCCTCCGGAAACAGATTGGGCGGCTTGCCGAGCGCGTAGTAGTTGATCGCGACCGCAAACATTTTATGGCGAACGCGCAGTTCGCGGCACACGATGTCCGAGACCTGCGGCTGGCCGCCATGGCTGTTGAAGATCACGAATTTGCGGATCCCGGCGCGCGCAACCGACTCGCCGATTTCGGCCCACAGCCGGATCAGCGTTTCGGCCGAAAGCGTGAGCGTGCCCGGATAGGAAATATGTTCGTTCGATTTGCCGACCGGCATCGGCGGCAGGAACGTGACCGGCAGATCCGCGGGCATCGTCTCGATCGCTTTGGCGATCACGCCCGCATTGATGCAGGCGTCGACATAGACGGGCAGATGCGGCCCGTGCTGCTCGATCGCCGCCACCGGCAGGACCGCGATCGCGCGCTCCGCGTCGAGGGCGGCGAAGTCCGGCCACGTCATTTCGTGCCAGTGGCGTTTGGGCAGTTTGGACATTTGCGCGGCCTCGTTTGCGTCAGAAAAATCTTGCTTCGAGGCTTGCGTTAGGCAAGCGGCGTGCCGCTTCAGGCCATCACGACTTTCTGCCATTTGAGATCGGCCGTGCCCTTGCCGCGCAGGGAGGCGACGAGATTGGGCGCGCCGAGATAGACGGGCTTGCGCATCAGATCGACATGCATCAGCACCACATGCTTGCCGAGCAGGCGGGCTTGGAAAAACTTCATCGAGCGCGTCTGCATTTCGGGCGTCGAGCACGAGGCCGCATCGACATGGACGACCACGATCTCGATGCCGCCGACGGGCACGACGGCGACATTGTATGTTTGGCCGGCCATGGTTGGGCGCTTCGTTACGGCAACGCTGCCGGGCTGTCCGACAGCGTGCGCATGTAGGCGATCAGATTGGCGCGGTCTTCGGCGCGACGAATGCCTGCAAACGCCATACGCGTGCCGGCAAGATAGGCGCGCGGGTTGGCAAGGAAGCCGTTGAGCTGCTCGTAGCCCCACTGGCCGTCTTCGCCCGGGCGGGCGGCAGCGGCCGTCAAAGCCTGCGAATAGTTGAAGCCGTCGATATGCGCCTTCTTCTTGGCGACGACATCCCACAGATTGGGACCCACGCCGTTGCGGCCGCCCTTCTCGAACGTATGGCACGAGGTGCAGTTGCGTAAGGCAGCCTTGCCCGCCTCGATATCGGCCGAAGCCAGCAGCGGGCCGATCGGCGGGAGTGCGACGGCCGGTTCGGCAGGTGCCGCCGCGACGGCGGTCTCCGGCAGCTTGATGTCGAGCACGGACTTTTCGAGCTGGCGCGGTTGCACCAGCATGTTGGCGATGAACCCAAGGACCGTCACAACCAGCACCGAACCGACGACGGCGCCGAAAATCTTGTTGAGTTCGTAGGAGTTCATGGTCGCGGCCCCGACTCGTGCTGAATTGGCGATTGACAAACGTGCCGCAATTTAGAGGCCTGTTCGGACCTGCGCAACCCAAACAAATACATCTGCGGCCTGCGACAGTCTGCCGCAGGTGCGCTGTTGACGCAGGCCCGCTTGGCCCCGGATACTCCGCGCCCTTTTCCTCGTGTGCCGAAATGGTTGCCATGCCGAAACCCAAAACCCCGCCCCGCATCGCATTCCAGGGCGTTCCGGGCGCTTATTCGCATCTGGCCTGCAAAGCGGCTCGTCCGGATTTCGAGCCGCTGCCGTGCCCGAGCTTTGAAGAAGCGTTCGAGGCCGTGCGCAGCGGCCGGGCGGAACTCGGCATGATCCCGATCGAAAACTCGCTCGCGGGCCGCGTGGCCGAAATCCACCATCTGATCCCGAGTGCAGGCCTGCATATCGTGGGCGAACATTTCCAGCGGGTGAACCACCATCTGCTGGCCCCGCGCGGCGCCACGCTTGCGACGCTGCGCACGGTGCAGAGCCATATCCAAGCGCTCGACCAGTGCCGCGAGACGACCAAGAGGCTGGGCTTGAAGCGCGTGGTGGGTGCCGACACGGCCGGTTCGGCCGCCGAAATCGCGCAGGCGAACGACCCCACGCGGGCGGCCATCGCCTCGTCGCTGGCGGGCGAAATCTACGGGCTCAAATCGCTGAAAAAAGATCTCGAGGACGTCGCGCACAACACCACGCGCTTCGTGGTGCTGTCCAAAAAGGCACAAGAGGCCGATCCCAAAAAGGGCCCGGCCGTGACCACCTTCGTATTCCGCGTCAAGAACCGCCCGGCAGCACTCTACAAGGCGATGGGCGGGTTTGCGACCAACGGCGTCAACATGACCAAGCTCGAAAGCTACATGCTGGGCGGCGTGTTCACGGCCACGCAGTTCTATGCCGACGTCGAAGGCCACCCAAGCGAAACCAATTTTGCGCACGCACTCGAAGAGCTCGGCTTCTTCTCGGATTTCGTGAAGATCATCGGCGTCTATCCCGCCCACCCGTATCGTTTCAAGGGCCGCTAGAAAAACGCGAGCTGGTCGCCCTTCTGCGGCGGCGGCTTGAACTGCGTGAGGTCTGTCGACCAATCGTTGCGGTCGAGGCTCAAGCGCGTGCGCGCTTTTTTGAAGCGCTGGTTCAGCAGGGCGGCATAAGGGCCGTTGCCCACGAAGCGCGTGCCGAATTCGGCCGAATTGAGGGCACCCCCGCGCGTGTCGCGCACCAGCGACAGCACGTGTTTCTTTTTGAGCGGGGCGTGCGCTTCGAGCCATTCGTCGAAGATTTCTTTGAGCTCCAAGGGCAGGCGCAGCAGCGTGTAGCCCGCACTCGTAGCGCCTGCATCGCGCGATGCTTCGAGGATCGCCTCAAGCTCGGCATCGTTGAGGGCCGGGATCATGGGGGCCGCCATCACACCCACTTTGCAGCCCGCATCGACGAGCGCGCGGATTGCGGCCAGGCGCTTGGCAGGCGTGGGTGCGCGCGGCTCAAGCGTGCGTGCCAAATCGCGGTCGAGCGTTGTCACCGACACGAACACGTGGGCGAGATTGCGCGCGGCCATCGGGCCGATAATGTCGCGGTCGCGCGCCACGAGATCGGATTTGGTGACGATCGAGAACGGATGCGAAAACGCCGCCAACGTCTCGAGAATGCGGCGCGTGATTTTGAGATCGCGTTCGATCGGCTGGTAGGGATCGGTGTTGGTGCCGAGTGCGATCGCCATCGGCTTGTAGCCGGGCTTGCGCAACTCGGCCGCCAACAATTCAGGCGCATCGTGCTTGGCGAATAGTTTGGTCTCGAAATCGAGCCCCGGCGACAGGCCAAGATAGGCGTGCGTGGGCCGCGCATAACAATAGACGCAGCCAAGCGTTATATCCGTCCAATTATGTTCATACTATGTAGATTGCCCTGTAAGTAAGCTGATTTATAGGTTTGAAGATGTGAACAAATATTGTGAACACTTTTTCCGTGATTTAACAGTGTCTCAAAAAACCGAGGTTGAGGCTCTGCATACTTCGGCGGCCACCTTGCCTGGAATGGTTTGGTCCGTATGGTCAAACTTATTGCAAGAATCGGATGCGATACATTCAGAAAGCATGGCACCCTGTCCCTTGAATGAACTTTCGGCCTCCCGTCTAGTTGGGCGCGCCATGGTTGATCCCATATCTCCAAGCATGATTGACGGTGTGTATGTCGACGGCCAATGAACCGGAAGACCAAGGACGTCAGCTAAAGTCAGCCATGTGGGACGCGGCGAACACTCTTCGCGGTTCCGCAGTCGATCGCACAGATTGGAAGGGCTACATCCTTCCTTTGCTGTTCTTCAAGCGCATCTCCGACGTCTGGGACGAAGAAACCGTTGCTGCTCGCGAGATTTTCGGTGATGCGGACTCGTCACTCTTTCCCGAGGTGCATCGCTTCGTGCTCCCGGACGGCTGCCACTGGAATGACATCAGGGAGGCACCCGCTAACGTCGGCGCCGCTCTGCAAAAGGCCATGCAGCAGATCGAGCGGGCCAACCCGGACACGCTCTTCCGCGTCTTCGGCTCGGCAGACTGGGGCAACAAGGAGAAGTTCTCCGACGAATTGCTGAAGGATCTGATTGAGGGGTTCTCCGAGATCGGGCTGGGCAACACGACGGTCAGCACGGACGTGCTCGGTGACGCGTACGAGTATCTGGTCGGTAAGTTTGCTGACGTCACGCGCCGAAACAAGGCGGGTGAGTTCTACACCCCGCGCAGTGTCGTGCGCATGATGGTCGAGATCCTCGACCCCAAGGAAAGCGAGAGTATCTACGATCCCGCTTGCGGAACTGGCGGCATGCTGCTTGGGGCTATCGAGCACGTTGTCCGCAAAGGCGGTGATCCACGCACCTTCTACGGCAAGATTTATGGTCAGGAGAAGAACCTGACCACGGCTGCGATCGCGCGGATGAACCTCGTTCTGCACGGGATTGAGGATTTCCAGGTGGCGCGCGAGGACACGCTGCGCAATCCGGCCTTTACGGATTCCAGCACTGGCGGACTAGCCACCTTCGACTGCGTGATCGCGAATCCGCCGTTCTCGCTCAAGGAATGGGGCCGCGATATTTGGGAGGCCGACCCTTGGGGCCGCGCCCAGTACGGCATCCCGCCCGAGAGCTATGGCGACTATGCCTTTGTCCAGCACATGATTGCGTCGATGGCGCCCGCCGGGAACAGCCGCATGGCGGTCGTCCTGCCTCAAGGTGCGCTGTTCCGGAAATCGGCCGAAGGCTCCATCCGGCAGGCTCTGCTCGAAAAGGACATGGTCGAGTCGGTCATCGGCCTAGCGTCGAACTTGTTCTACGGCACGCAACTGGCAGGCTGTGTGATGGTACTGCGCCGCAAGAAGCCCGCAGCCCGCAAGAATAAGGTCCTGATCATCGACGCTTCCAGCCTGTTCCGGAAAGGCCGGGCGCAGAACTTTCTCGACCAGGAGCACAGCGACCAGATTGTTGCTTGGCACCGCGCCTTCGAGGATGCCGAGGACCGCGCCAAGGTCGTAACACTTGACGAGATCAAGAAGGAAGGCTGGACGCTGAATATTTCGCGCTACGTCCTGCCACCCATCGGCGAGGATATCCCGCCGCTGCCCGACGCCGTAGAGGCGTTCAAGACTGCGCTCGTCGATGCCCGGGCAGCCGAGGATTATCTGCGCAAGGTGCTGACCGAAGGGGGGTGGCTGCAATGAGCATCGCCACACCAGTTTCTGTTTCAGTCGAAGGAAAGGAACTCACCGCGTTCCTGGACCAGCTATGTTGCGACAACGATGACACTTCGTTTGTCTTCAAGCTGGCAGGCGTGAACACCCGCTGGACTAGCGTTTCCGATCTTCTTTCGGACCAGCAAAAAGAACTGTTTGACAGGATTGCCTTCAGGCCGCAGCGAAGGGGTGATGGTTTCAGCCCGGGTAGCTTGAAGGCGCACTACGTGCTGGATGAGGACTTCATCAACAGCGGCTCGGCAATCGTGATTTTCTCGCTCGTCGGCACGCAATGGACACATGTGGTCCATGTACAGGGTCAGAATCTATTTGCCCCCGCTGAACGATGGCTGGAAAGCCAATAAGTATGGGCCAGATTAGCCAACGCGAACTCGAAAGCTATCTCTGGGGCGCTGCGACCCTGCTGCGTGGCCTCATCGATGCCAGCGACTACAAGCAATACATCTTCCCGCTGATGTTCTTTAAACGCCTGTCCGACGTTTGGGACGAGGATTATCAAAAAGCCCTCGATGAAACTGGGGACGCGGGCTATGCCACTGACACCGCCAACGATCGCTTCGTGATCCCCAAAGGCGCCCACTGGAGAGATGTCCGCGTCGCGCCGCGCGATGTGGGGCGCGCACTGCTGTCGGCCTTCCTCGCCATCGAGTCGGCGAATCCAGAACGCCTGCAGGGCGTCTTCGGTAATGCGAACTGGACCGATAAGGCCGAGACGCCCGACAGCACGCTGAAGAATTTGATCGAGCATTTCTCCAAGCACGACCTGACCCTTGCTGCCGTGCCAGAGGATGAGCTCGGCAATGGCTACGAATACTTGATCAAGAAATTCGCCGACGACAGCGGTCACACTGCACAGGAGTTCTACACCAACCGCACACTTGTCCATCTGATGGCGCAGATGCTGGAGCCCCAGCCCGGCGAAAGCATCTATGACCCGACCTGCGGCACCGGTGGCATGTTGATCTCATGCTTGGCCGAGGTGAAGAGGCGCGGCGGTGATATCCGCACCAACGGTCTTTATGGGCAGGAGTTGATCACCATCACCGCTGCCATCGCGCGGATGAACCTAGTCATCCATGGCGTGGACGATTTCCACATCGCCAGCGGCAACACGCTGGCAACGCCCGCCTTCGTGGAGGGCGATCGACTAAGAACTTTCGACGTGGTCCTGGCCAACCCACCCTATTCTATCAAGAAATGGAACCGGGGCGCTTGGGAGCAGGATGCCTGGGGCCGCAACTTCCTCGGCACTCCGCCGCAGGGGCGGGCGGATTACGCGTTCTTCCAGCACATCCTGTCGTCGATGGACCCGAAGACCGGGCGTTGTGCGGTCCTGTTCCCACATGGCGTGCTGTTCCGCAACGAAGAGGCCGAGATGCGGCGTAGGCTGATCGAATCCGACCGGGTCGAATGCGTACTGGGGCTGGGGCCGGGGCTGTTCTACAACTCACCGATGGAGGCCTGCGTGGTAATCTGCAGGTCGCGGAAACCGGCGGCGCGCAAGGGCCGTATCCTGTTCATCGATGCGGTGGCCGAGATTGCGCGCGAACGGGCGCAAAGCTTACTGCGCCCGGACCATCAAATGCGCATCCTGTCGGCCTATCAGGCCTTTGCCGATGATCCCGGCTTTGCCGCGGTGGCGGAGGCGACCGATGTGCTGGCGGCTGACGGCAATCTGTCGATTGCCCGCTATGTGAAGCGGCTCAAGGCTGCGGTGGCAGGTGGGGGTACCACGCTGGCGGCGACCTGGGCGGCGTTTGATGAGGAAGGGCGCGAGTTCTGGACGGGCATGGACGCGCTGGTGGACATGCTCGATGGCCTTGCGCCTTCGGAGGATTCCGATGCTTGAGCGGCCGATTTCCAAGGCGGGGTCGACACGCGTGGCCTTTGGCGACGTGGTACGCCTGTCGAAAGTGCGTGTGGCCGATCCGGAGGCCGCCGGGATCGAACGTGTGGTGGGGCTGGAGCATATCGAACCCGGAGACTTGCGCATCCGGCGCTGGGGTGACGTGGCCGATGGCACTACCTTCACCACGTTGTTCAAGCCGGGACAGGTTCTGTTCGGCAAGCGCCGTGCCTATCAGCGCAAGGTGGCGGTGGCGGATTTCGAAGGGGTTTGTTCCGGCGACATCTATGTGCTGGAACCGGCGATTGATCGGCTGATGCCCGAATTGCTGCCGTTTCTGTGTCAGACCGATGCCTTCTTCGATCATGCCGTCGGTACCTCGGCCGGGTCGCTGTCGCCGCGCACCAACTGGACCAGTCTGGCAACGTTCGAGTTCCTACTACCACCAATCCAGGAGCAGGCGCGGATGGTGGGAGCACTGATGGCAGCAAATGAGGTCCGTGATGGACTCGGTACTGTCGCCGACTCTGCTGCGTTAGCGATGCGTTCGTTCTGCAAGACACTGTTCATTGAGAAGAGAAAAGAGATTGCGCGAACGCGCATTGGGGAGGTCGCAACCGTTCGAAACGGCACAACACCCAGTCGTGAGAACCCAGACTTCTGGAACGGAAACGTTCCGTGGCTGCCGACAGGAAAGGTCAATGAACGTTACATCGAAGCGGCTACTGAGTGCATAACTGAACTCGCTCTGAGAAAATGCTCACTTCGGCTGATCCCGGCAGGTTCGACACTCGTGGCCATGATCGGCGAAGGAACAACACGCGGTAAGGCGGCGCTGCTCAGGATCGACGCCACCACCAATCAGAACTTTGCGGCGGTATCGCCTAGTGAGGGCATCGTTCCCGAGTTCCTCTTCTATCAGCTTGAATCCTGCTACGAGCCGCTACGCCATTGGAGCCACGGAACCAATCAGCATGCTTTGAATACGAAGCTAGTATCTGATTTCCCCATTTGGGTACCGCGCATCGACGAACAGAAGGAAATCGTCGCGGAGATTGCCGTGCTCGAAAACCAGCGCGTAGCGGCAGAAAGACGGCGAGATAGCTTCCAATGCTTCTACCAGAAGATTTCAGCGAAAGTGTTCGATGCGTGATGGGTATGAAGTTCAATGGCGCCAACACCGTCGAAGTCCATCTGCGCGACCTTCTCGCGGGCGCGCCCCTGGTCAATTCTGCGCGACTTAGCGCCGACGTTGTCATCGATGGCGAGTACTCCGATCTCAGAGAGCAAGTGTGATGCCGACCCGCCCGTTAATCCCTGCGGAAACACAGCGCAACCTGATGATTGAGTGCGGGCATCGGTGTTGTGCATGCGGCGAAACTG
This sequence comes from Magnetospirillum sp., assembly GCA_027532905.1. Classification (NCBI taxonomy): domain Bacteria; kingdom Pseudomonadati; phylum Pseudomonadota; class Alphaproteobacteria; order Rhodospirillales; family Rhodospirillaceae; genus Magnetospirillum; species Magnetospirillum sp. The sequence continues at coordinate 449,359 of JAPZUA010000004.1, read as the reverse complement.
TTTCGCTAGAGAAAGCGCATATCATCCCGTGGTCGGAGACTAAAGACCATTCATTCGAGAATCTGGTCGTGCTTTGCAGCCTTTGCCATAAGCTTTCACATGATCAAAAGTGGGATGCAAAGACGCTCAAGAAGTATAAGAAAAAGCCGTGGGTGGCTCGCTATAAAGGCGTCTCGGCCGATTTCGGACCAAAAACGTTGGTAACTCTTGAGCTCGATACGACCAAGGATAACTTCGAACAAGAGAGGAATCGAGTGCTCGCAGCGATCGCGGCGGTTATCGACGCCTCGCCGAAGGACGTGCTTATCGTGTCCGTAAAGCAGGGCAGCATTCTTCTGACTGTTTCGGTTCCGGCTGATGGAGCCGACAGATTGCTGCATTCGGTGGAAACTCAATTCAAACTGCAAGCCCTGTTGGGACCCATCAAAGTGGCTGGGATTGAACCTGGCGTGGAAAGCGCATCATTCCAAGACGAACGCGCCCGTCGTATAGCCAGCTTCAATGAAGGGAACACCGTTGAAGCGCATCTGCGCGATATCCTGGCTGGTCCATCGATTTCACGTCCTCGAGAGTTTTCGCCTGGCTTGGCCCGCGCGGGTGGCAGGATTGCGGGCCTCGGCTGGCACTATATCTCCCCCGTCGACCTGCCCCGGCAGTCGCAAGAGGTACTCGTCGAAGCCCATCTTCGTGATGCACTGATCCGCCTGAACCCCGATATTGCTGCCACCCCAGGCCGGGCCGATGACGTGCTCTACCGCCTGCGCGCCATCGTCATGGGCGCGCGGTCGGACGGTCTGGTTAAGGCGAACGAGGAATTTTCTGCGTGGGCCTTGGGCGAGCGCTCAATGCCGCTCGGCGCAAATGGCGAGCACGTCACCATCCGATTGATCGATTTTGACGATATCGAGAAGAACAGTTTCATCGTCACCCAGCAGTTCACTATCCGGGCGGGCAAGACCGAAAAGCGCGCCGATCTGGTTCTTCTCGTCAACGGCATTCCTCTTGTCCTGATCGAGGCAAAGACGCCGGTGCGGTCAAGCCAGAGCTGGCTCGACGCCGCCTTGCAGGTGCATGACAACTACGAACGAAACGTGCCGGAACTGTTCGTGCCCAACGTCTTTTCGGTGGCGACCGAGGGAAAGGAGTTCCGCTATGGCTCGGTTCGGATGCCGGTCGACCTTTGGGGCCCCTGGCGAGAGGGCGACGGAGCGCAATCGCTGGGCGCGGTGGAAAAGGCCGCCACCTCGATGCTGCGACCGGCGATGGTTCTCGACATGCTCGGAAGCTTCACCGCGTTCGCGACGCAGAAGGGCAAGCTCCGCATCAAGGTAATCGCGCGCTATCAGCAGGTGGACGGCGTCAACAAGATCGTCTCGCGGGTGGTGGCGGGACAGCCGCGCAAAGGGCTGATCTGGCATTTCCAGGGTTCGGGCAAGTCGCTCTTGATGCTGTTCGCCGCGCGCAAGCTAAGGCTACATCCGGCGCTGAAGAACCCCACTGTGCTGGTGGTGGTCGACCGAATCGACCTCGATAGCCAAATCTCCGGCACCTTCTATGCCGCCGACATGCCCAACATGGTGCGCACCGAAAAACGCAAGGACCTGGCCGATCTGCTGGCTAAGGATGCGCGCAAGGTGGTGATCACCACGATTCACAAATTCGCCGAAGCCGATGGCGTGCTGAATGACCGCGACAACATCATCGTCCTGGTCGATGAGGCGCACCGAACGCAAGAAGGCGATCTCGGCCGCAGAATGCGCGAAGCGCTTCCGAACGCGTTTCTGTTCGGTCTAACCGGTACGCCGATCAACCGGGCCGACAAGAACACCTTCTACGCTTTCGGCGCCGAGACTGACGAGGGCGGCTACATGAGCCGCTATGGGCTCAACGACTCGATTCGCGACGGCGCAACAAAAGAGCTGCATTTCGAGCCGCGACTGGTAGACCTGCACATCGACCAGAAGGCCATCGAGGAAGCATACGCCGAGTTGACGCAGGGCCTGACAGACGAGGACAAAGATCGGCTGGGCAAGGCTGCTGCGAAGATGTCGATCCTGGTGAAAGCGCCCGAGCGCATCCGTGCGATCTGTGGCGATATCGCCAAGCATTTCCAGGAGAAGGTCGCCCCGAACGGTTTCGGCGCGCAGGTGGTGACCTTCGACCGCGAAAGCTGCCTGCTCTACAAGCAGGAACTCGACCGGCACCTGCCGCCCGAGGTCTCAGACGTTGTGATCTCGGTCAACAGCGGCGAGCCGCAATACGCGCCCTTTAAGCGTGATCGGGATGCCGAGGAAAAGCTATTAGACCGTTTCCGCGATCCGAAGGACCCACTCAAGATCATCATAGTGACGTCGAAGCTGTTGACCGGCTTCGACGCGCCGATCTTGCAGACGATGTACCTGGACAAGCCGCTGCGCGATCACACGCTGCTGCAGGCAATCTGCCGCACTAACCGTCCGTATGGCGAGCAGAAGACGCATGGTCTGATCGTCGACTACCTCGGCATCTTCGACGACGTGGCGCAGGCGCTGAAGTTCGACGAGGAAGGTGTGCAGAAGGCGGTGTCGAACATCGCCGAGTTGATCAACGCACTCCCTACAGCCTTACAAAAGTGCCTCGCCTATTTCGCTGGCGTGGATCGCAGCCTGACCGGATACGAGGGCCTGATCGCCGCGCAGGAGTGCATCCCGAACAACGACCTGCGCGACGCGTTCGCTGCCGACTTTGGCGTCCTGGCGCGGATTTGGGAGGCGTTGTCGCCCGATCCGGTGCTTACCCAGTTTGAGTCTGACTTTCGCTGGCTGGCACAGGTCTACGAATCACTGAAACCGTCTAGCGGCACAGGTCGGCTCCTCTGGCATCGCCTTGGCGCCAAGACCATAGAGTTGATCCACGCCAACGTCCGTGTTGATGCCGTGCGCGACGATCTCGACACGCTGGTCCTCGATGCCGGACTGCTGGAAGCTGTGCTCGAAAATCCCGATCCCGAAAAGAAGGGCAAGGAAATCTCGATAAAGCTGGCGGGCCGCTTACGGAAACACGCAGGCAATCCGAAATTCAAAGCGCTTGGCGAACGCCTGGAGGACCTCAGGAATCGGCACCAGCAGGGTCTGCTCCTTTCGATCGACTTCTTGAAGGAGCTTCTGGCTCTGGCAAAGGACGTCGTGAGGACCGAGCGCGAAACTCCCGAAGAAGAGGATATCGATCGCGGCAAGGCGGCACTGACCGCACTGTTCGAGGAGGCGCGGAACGGCGACACGCCGGTAATGGTCAAACGGGCCGTCGATGATATCGACGAGATTGTGCGCGCGGTGCGCTTCGATGGTTGGCAGGCGACACACGCTGGCGAGCGCGAGGTAAAGAAGGCGCTACGGCAGACACTCTTTCGCTACAAGCTTCATCAGGAAGCGGATCTGTTTGAGAGGGCATATGCCTATGTCAAAGAGTACTATTAAGTTTATAAAACTGGGCCCCTAAGAGCAAAATATCATAAGAATGATATCAGTGGGATTTACTGAATCCCCACTAAAGTAAATGAAGCCGTCAACCGCTGAGGATATGTATCTCGGGGCAGCATGGTTAAGCTGAGCTTTGCCTAAACAACGTCGTCCAAAAATCGAACCGCCCCAGGATTGCGACGATGACTTGGGTAGACTGGTTCAACAATCGTTGGCTACTGGAGCCTATCGGCAATATCCCGCCGGCGGAAGCCGAGGCAAGTTTCTACGCTATGCTCAGCGAGTAGAAGCGGGCGGCGTGACTTAAGCCAAATAGCCTCAGGCGATCCCGGGATGGTTCAATCGCCTTGCGTTTCAAAGGTCTGCGTCGCCAACTCGAGGGGCCTTGATCGCTTTACCATTATGCCGCTCCACAGCTCCGAACTCAAATTGGGTCTCACACCCGTCATGTGCGCATACCGGCTTCTTAAGCGTGAGTGGTCTTTGGAACCTTGTGCGATTACATTTCTTACAGATGAACTGGCTTCGGAAGGTCTTGAACTCTTCCCAGCGTGCCTTTTCATCGCCGATCGAGCCGCTGCCATAAGGCACGTCCTGAAAATGACTCCCAAAGTTTTCAATGACGCCGGTTGCAAGGCTTGAGAGGAAGCGATTGGCGACACTCGGCACCAAGGCTGGTTCCAGCTTAGCTTTCTTGAGGAAACCGCCCAGCGCTGATGCCAACTCACTACGCTCGTACGAATAGGCCTTCTCCAGTGGTCGGATTTGAACACTAACGCCAAAATCGCGGCAAATGCAGAGTAACCATTCCTCTTCGGCTTGGCGCATCTCGTTGGCCGCCGACTGCCCGGACTCCCAACGAGCCTCGATCATCGCGTCACTCACCTTATGATCTGCGAATCTCGGCCCGGCTGGGTCGGTGCCGATAATACGGGTGAAATGCCAGGCCTTATCTTCAAGTTGATCCTTCAAGTAGAGAAAGAATCTCTCGTCATGGGTAGTGATTAGAACTTGGCAGTCGCCGAACATAGTGGCAATCAGCCCAGAAATGTTGCGGCGATGATCGGCATCGTAAGAGGTGACAATGTCGTCGAGCGCGATGATGGGCGCATTCGCGTTGAACTGCTTGATCGCCGCCATACGCAGCGCCAACGCCACTGAATGGATCTGGGAGTCGCTTAAATAGCCGCCCGGCTGTACACCGGTCCGATTCGCAGCAAAATCAATCAGCAGATTGAGGCGCTGCTGATTTCCATCCTCTTCTCCCGGAAGCTCAAGCCGGATCGGCTTGGCATCCGCGCCCTGAATGATCTTGTATATGTCATTCATTGGCTTCTGAAGTTTTTCAAGCAGTGCCTGCACTTTCTTTCGGATCTCCGCCGAGATCGTTGTCGTTTGCGCCATGAGCGCATCAGACAACTTCCCCATTTCCTTGCTTATCTGCAGCGCGAGATTCCGTTCGCCCTCCAGCTCCCTTAGACGATCGACCTGTGCTTTGGCCCTGATATAGGTGTGATCCCCTTGTTTAGCCTCAATGTCGGAAATCTCTTTATCGACAGCTATCAGTAGCTTGGAGATCGAGGCTGCGATTTCGATCGAGGCTAACGCAGCGTTTTTCGGCCAACCGACGATGCCTGACTGATACGCAACCAATTCGGTTCTGAGCGGCGCATCCACATCTCCAAGCAAACCAATCAACCCACGAAGCGACGCCACTACTTGTGTATGGGCCTTTAGTGCCAGAATCTTAGCATCGTCGCGCGCCTTCTTGGCAGTTGCATAATCGGCTAGCTGCTCAAGGTGTTTTGCAACGTGGTTGCGAATCGCTTCTGCGCTGCCGGCCTCCGTATTCGCAATCGGTGTTGTACAAACCGGACAGGCATCTAATATCGGCGCGTCCTCGGCAAAAAGCGGCTCAGCGGCTTTCCACAGAGCCTGAAACACGGTCCCGGCTGCTTTGTCACGCTCTTCGCCTTCCTTGACTTCAGCAGCAGTGAGTGTCGCGACGGCGGTATCGAAGCTCGGAACTGCGCCACTGACGACTGTTTCACCGCTATCGCTGTCAGTTTTAGCCAGCCACAAGTCGGCAGCCGCGTTTCGGATTTGCCGCAGGCCGGCGAGCCCAACCTTGTTCTCCTCCGCTTTGGCGCGCGCCTCTAGTTCGATATAGGCTGGATTAGATACATCAAAGGATGTGAGGACTAGAGCCGAGTCAAGTGGCGCAAGAATCGCCGTATTGATATGGGAAACAACTGCGGCTGCGTCCCAAGTTTTAATCGCCTGGTTGGTCTCCTTGGCAAGCTGGACATCGATGCGCCTGAACTCCGTCTTATCTTCGGCCTCAGACTTAATCTGCGTGCGAAGCAGCCTTAGGTTCTTTTGTACTTCTACCAGCGGGCCAAGTTGCAACCAATTTGCGACATCCGTGTAACGCTGCTCCGGCGTATGTTCTTCTACAAAAGAACGGAGAGAATGACCGCGAATAATGGGCGGAACCGCAAAACAAGCATTGATCGTAGTTGCAACATCAGGAATCGGACGTTTCGTACCTGCTGCAGGGCGACTACCGCTCGAGACCTTCTTACCTGAAACTACGCTGATCGCCACGGTCGGTGTGATCTTTGCTTTCTCGGCAAGATTATGCGCAAGGGCATTCGGACCGGCTTGATTGTTAACCGCGCGCTGCCCTAGTTTTTCAAGCGTTCCATCTTTGGAAAGTATGAACTCAAGCGCATCAATGAAGCTCGATTTACCGCTGCCATTTGGCGCGAAGATAGCAAGACATCGCTTTTTGCTGAAATCGAAGGTCTTCGGCTGGAGGTAAGCCCGGAACCCAGTCAGACTCAACGACTGTAAAAAAAACGGATCAGCCATCGACAACCCCAACCTTCGGCGAGTTCGCCCGCGCGGTGGCGAGCTTTACAATGGCGTCCTTCGCTTGGGCCACGGCGTTTTGTGCTGGAGCAGCTTTTAGAATGTTCGCGACAAGAACAGCCGCTAGATCGGCATCAACGCCTTCTTTTTCCTTTAGACTATTTCCGAGAGCGGCAAGGAAGGCATCAGGTGTTTCCTGCGGCTTTTCTTCATCAGCCATGATCGATACGCCCCTTATTCCCGCTTTTGACTACGCCCGCCATCAGATTAACTTAGACGATCCAATACTGCATTTCAAAATCCCTTACGCGGCCTAGGGTAGCATCTTAAGCAGCTCCTCACCTGGGTAGCAAGCGATAGAGCCCGAACGTACTGTGCCTGATCTAATTCTACTGTTTCAAGGCAGTCGAAGCTCAACGCCACGGTCGCCGCTTACCCTCCCACAGTCGCGCCAGACCGGCCGCCACAAGTGCCTCGCCTAGATCCACGCCATCGACCCGAACGAGTGCCAACGTTCGCCCATACTGATCCCTGGGGCGTTTCTGATCGCGCACAAGCTCCACGCGGCCGCGAGTCAGGCGATCAACGACAAACAGCTTCGCCTTGATTGCCAGGTCGGCCTCGAGCGCGCACTTCGAATGTGATGGCATTTCGGCAGCGTCGATATTTTCAATACGCCGTCGGCGCATGGCGCCGGAAACTCAGTCCGTCAGAGCTGCCGTACTACCAAAGTGGCGGCTGCAGCCAGATTCTGACCCGGCATTCTCCGCGTCGGACCTAGCACGATTTTACAGCAGCCTTGCGAGATTTGCAGGCCCTTCAACTGGCAAGGTTTCATAGCGCGCGCGGCAGATACTGAACCAAAACTAATTGTGATAACCTCAAAAAATGACCTCAATCAGTCGTCCCTGCCTGCGCATTCCAGTTCCTCAAATCTTGGAGGCAGCACGTCTCTTAAAATCCGCCGCTGAGGCACATCTCCGCAAAGATAAAACAACAGCGGCGCGTCTCTTCGCCGACGCCAACATGACGACCGTACGAGAATGGACAGAGAGCATCTGGGGCAAGCACAGGCCGGAAATTCTTTGTAAGCGGGACGTTCCAGATTCGCCGCCGCACCTTGCGAAAGCCGACCGCATAAAGCGTCGAATGCCGCCGAGCGGCGACCAAAAACGCCTAATCGCGCATTACGGATACCAGTGCGCGTTTTGCGAGATACCGCTCATCCATCCGCGCGTTCGCAAGCGCGCTGCAAAACTATATCCAGAAGCTGTTCCCTGGGGGCGGACCAACCCAACCCAGCACGCTGCGTTCCAGGCGATGTGGCTGCAGTTCGACCACGTGTTGCCGCATGCGCGCGGCGGGGACAATAGATTCGAGAACCTCGTCATTACCTGCGCGCCCTGCAATTTCGGCAGAATGAACTACACGCTGACAGAGCTCGGACTCGCCGATCCGCGCGAGCGCGCCGTCAAGAAAACGAGCTGGAATGGGCTTGAAGAGTTGAAATAGTGCGCTAACCTCAACACCACGCTCGCCGCTTCCCCTCCCAAGGCCTTGCCAGGCCGGCCTGGATGAGCGCCTCGCCCAGATCAACGCCATCCACCTTCACAAGCGCCAGCGTACGGCCATAGCGGTCCCTGGGGCGTTTCTGGTCCCGCACGAGCTCTATACGGCCGCGCGCCAGGCGATCGACGATGAAAAGTTTTGCCCTGATTGCTAGATCGGCCTCGTGGGCGCACCGAGCATGCGGCGGCATCTCGGCCGCGTCGATGTTTTCGATCCGAATGGTCTCTCGCGAACATACGATTGTATCGCCATCGATAGCGTGGCAATTCTTGACCGGCTGTGAAAAGGCAGGGGCAAAGTTCATAAGCATCAGCAGCGGCAGCAGTCGAAAAAGCATACCGCCAACATAGCATCATTCGTCGGCATCGTCCTCGGTCAGCGAGGCCAATCGAGCGGCCCGCACCGACGGCACCAGCGGGTTTTGCGGTCGTCTTCTTGCTTTGTCGTCAGAGGGCCGGCGCAGCGCGGGCACGTCGGTGCGCTTGATTTCCATGGCCGGAGAGGGGGCGGCGTTTCGGGCATGGCCGCAGAGTAGCAATTCAAAAATGCGAGAAAAACTTATAAATTTAATACGTAAAATATATACTATACATAAGGTTGCTTTCAGGCCACACTCGACCGGCCTAGTTCGTGTGCTTGATGCGCATAAGCGGCAAAAAATCTGGACAGGTCGTGTTTGATCGGATATATTCAAAACATCATGAGGACCCGCCGACTTCAAATGCCGATTAAACGCACCGAACGTCTTTGGACGATTTCGGTTCCGGCGGCGCGCGTCTGATTCCCTGACCCGCCGCTGCTTCTCAAAAGCAGCAAAATGGCGGGTTCATGTCAACTCAGATCAACATAACAGTCAGCGATTGGCAGCCCGCACCTTCACCGGTGTCGTCTCCCTTGATCGCGATCGCCGACATCCACGGCGCAGCAAACTTGCTGCTTGCCCTGCGCACGCATCTGGCGACACTGCCGGCGCACCGGCGCGTGTACCTGGGCGACCTAATCGATCCGCATCCGCGCCGCGAACATGAACACGATTGTGCTGGTGTGATCGACCAGGTCGCCGAAGACCAGGCGAGCGGCAGTACCGATGTGCTCGCCGGCAACCATGACGCATTCTTCTTGATTGCGCGCCAGGCTGGTCGCGATCGCGTCGACGTGCCGTGGATGGATGGAATTTGGTACGACCAGGGCGGCCGGGAAACGGTTGCCGCCTGGGGCTTCGGGTTTTCGACGATGGGCAAGCCCCATGAAGGTGCTCTCGCTCGAGCACTCGACGAGCTCATGACGCCCGCGCAACGCGGCGTGTTCGATAACATGAAGATCTGGGCGGACCACGACGCCTATCTTCTGGTCCATGCCGGATTCGAACCGCAAACGCCACTGCAAAAGCAGCAGGCGCGCGCGTCGATTCTGGATTTTCCGAGCTGGAACAGCGAGCAGTCTCATCCGTTGTGGATGCGTTTCAATCCGACAACAAACGCGGCTCCAAAGGGACGCGTTCTTGTGCACGGCCACACGCCAACACGGTCGGCGATTATCGGCAAGAAGCGAATCTGTATCGACACCGGGGTCAAGTATGGCGGCCCGTTGACGGCGCTCGAGATCGTCAGCGACCAGATGCGGCTGCACCAAGCATGGCCCGCGGGAATGGACGCGGCCACGTGGAAGAAGGATGGCATGAGATGAGTGATCTTCCGCATATCCTGTTCGCAGGGGATCCTCACGCTGATTTTCGTCTGATCGTGCGTGCGGCGCTCGCGCGCAAGCCTGATTGCGTCGTGTTATTGGGCGACTGTGATCTCGCACGCCCACTCCATGTAGAGATGAAGCCGGTGATTGATGCTGGGATCCCGATCCATTGGATCCCAGGGAATCACGATTACGACACTGAGGCCTTCCACGACCATCTGTTCCTGTCGGATATTAAAAAGGCGAATCTGCACCGCCGGATTTCCTTCGCCGGCAAGCTGTCGATGACAGGACTCGGCGGCGTCAAAAACGCACGCGCCTGGGACGATCAGGATCGTCCGGTACACAAGACACGCGCGGACCTGCTGCCGGATATCCGGATGATACGGATAATCCCGGATTCGATTTACGCATGGTTGTGGAAATCTAAACTGGAGGCCCGTTATGAAAACTGTCTGGCAGTATTTTCTTGCGATTCGCGCCGACACGGCGACGCTGCACATTCTGGGCATTGAACGCGACGACTGGTGGTGGTCGACTCCAGTCGTCGAGCTGGACGCCGAGACCGCAAGAACGCGCTCCGGCAGCGTCTATAGGCTCGGGCAACGCACCGACGATATCGCCGCTGCGGATCCGTTTTTCGTTTGGAAAGTCGTCGCGCGCGACGGCGAGTTTTTAGTCGTGCCGATAGACGTCGGAATCGAGGATTTGAAAGACTTCATCGATGCCGGCCGGGCGCATGCGGTCGCCGTTGAGAAGATGATGGCGAGTCAGAAGGTCTGGCCGCTGAGCATGCGGATCGCAGCGTGACCTCGCTCAGCGATTGCAGATCGCCGCGATCTTGCGCTCGGGAACAGCCGGCCGCGAGGGCTTCAACGACAGTATTGAGAAGAGTATCAACGTTTGGGATCGCGGATCTCAGATGCGACATTGATCAACTCCCTAAGAGTCTAGCGAAATGATCGATCCCAACGGAACCCAACACGCCTCCGCTCGGCCTGCCCTGGCACAGCCACGGCTGCTTCAAGCGCCGCCTGCTTGCCGACCAGAACGACCCCCGTTTCGGCGCGGGTAACCGCTGTGTAGAGCCAGCTTCGGTCCAGCAATCGGCACTTCGGCAGCGCCACGATCACGGTCTTTGCTTGGCTACCCTGTGCCTTGTGCCCCGACATTGCGTAGGCCAGCCGTAGGTCAAACAGGTCTGCGGTGTTCAGTTCGTGTGGCGCAGGATCACCATCGAACTGCACGACAGCACCGCGCTCAGCGAGATCCAAATCTTCAATTCGCCCAACTAGGCCGTTCCAGAGCGAGCGCGAATAATCGTTGCGCGTGAAAATCACCGGGTCGCCGATGCAGAACCATTCGCCAAGATATCCCTGCAGTTCGGGCTGGTCGCGCTTTTGGCGGTGCCAGTCATGTAGCCGCCTGTTCAACGCCCGGACACCGGCGGGGCCGTCATTAAGCGGGGTCAAGACCATCGTTTCGTCGGTCGTAGATAGGGTGGGATACATATCCGCGATCCGGTCGCCGATTTCTTCACTTTCGCAGTCCAGCAACATAACGCCCTGCGCCTGCCCATTGAATGAGGGTAGCGTCGGCATGAGACCAGCCCGGATCGCCGCGCTGACCGCCGGGATTCCAGTCGCTTCAGTCTGCCGGTGGACGATCGTTAGGCGTGACGTGATGTGCGGATCACTGACCAGCTTGTGATAGACCAAACCAAATCCGACTGGCGGAAGTTGGGCTTCGTCGCCGACCAGCAGCAGCCGCGCACCATCCTCGAATTGGTCAAGTAATGCCGCCGCCGCCGGCAAATCAAGCAGGCTCGCCTCATCGATGATTACGAGTGTACGGCCATCGATCCGAATTCGCTTTTCCTCGTCTTCGTCCTCGCAACTCCGGAGCAGCCGGAACACGGTCACCGCCAGACGCCCGGTCGCCCTAGACAGACGCAATGCGGCCTTTCCGGCCACTGCCGCCAGAATCACGCGGCCTCCCAAGTCTTCCCAAACGTCGCAAATTGCCTTGGACGTTGTCGTCTTTCCAACCCCAGCACCACCAGACAGGCACGCCAAAGGCGATTGCAGGGCTCTAAGAACTGCGGCCTGCTGTTCGGGGTGCAATCGGCGCCCTTGGCTCTCAAAACTCGCCAGGCGACTCTCTAATGCTTTTTTTGACGGTAGTCGGAGTTCTGGTGTGCTGCTCAGCACCGATCGAAGCCGTTCGATCAGATTTTCCTCGAGCGTCCCCGCGCCGGGGGCGCGCCAGCCACCGCCGACAGGAATCCAATAGGCCGACGCGCTTTCGCCGTATGACAGGGCACGGGCCGCGAGTGCGGGATCACCTAGTAGTCGCCCCGTCGCCACGGCCAAGTCTGGAAGATCGCCCGCCGTGTGGCCGTCTGCGATGGCGGCTTTGACCGCTGCGTCGACCGCCCCAATTAGTCGGCGCTGATCGCGTTTCGGATCGGCACAACCGCTTTCAGCCAGCAGCTTCAGCCCAAGCGCATCGACCCGCGTCCAGCTCAGCAGCGGTACCAAGCAATACGGATTGTCATTGAGACGCGACACAGCATCTTCGCCGAGGATGCGCGCAACGCGCCGGGCGATCGCCACATCCTCGATACCCTTCTCGGAGAGCCACATTACCGTGGCTGCCTCGGCTTCCGCATCTTGCCATGCTGCCACACAGGCTGCCGCAAGCCGGGGCGCGAGGTGGGGGCGGTCGGGGGCAAGGACGCGCGCGATCTCGACGATATTGTTCGGGTCGCTCAACGCCCGAGTTAGGTCCATCCCAAAATGCGTCCAGAGCCGCGCCGCGCGCTCGGGCCCAATGCCCGGCGCATGTGCAGCGAGAAAATCGATAACGAGTCTGCCGGTCGGAAGGACGCGCACGGCGCGGGCGGCTTCGACTTGCCGGCCCCATTGAGTATCCCTAACGTCGCCGTCGATGTCCCAGGTCTCGCCGATCGTCGGCGTAATCGCGCCGGAGATTTTTACGCGGATGGTTTGACCGGCTAACGGATGATCATGGTCAGCGATACGGGCGCTGACGATTGCTCCAAATTCTCTCGCTGAAACGATGGTCTGGACGGCGACGCGCATGGGCTATGTCCTTAGCGTCATCCCGACTTCGCTGAGCAGCCGGAGCTGGGCGCGCAGCGCATCGTTCTCCGTGCGGAGCTTCAAGATCGTCGCCTCTCGCTCGGCGAGGGACTTGGCGAGCTTATCGGCATTGCTTGCAACGAGGGCGAACCGCTCGCGCACGATTTCGTCTTCCCCTGCGATCTGCTCGCGGCTGCCGATCGGTAAGAGGCGCTGCGCTTCCGCCGTTGCATTGAGCAGCGTGCGAAGCTCGGCGTGTCGAAAAAAGTGCTGCTCGTGTGTCCTTCGCAGCCCAAGCGCCAGCGTCACGGCTCGCACGTTGATTTTGCCATCGGGCGTCTCGGGGAGCGTCGCCTGACGGTCGTCAACCGGCATGGCGTTCCACTCGGCCATCCGGGCTTCAAGCCACGGCTCAAGCTTTGCTCGGATTTCAGGGACGATCGACGGACGGGCCATGTCACTTCCCCTTTACGATGGAGACGACCTTGCCGGCTTGTTCGCGGAGCGCTGTAAGCTGCTCGCGAAGCAGCTTGATCTCACGCTGGTCGGCATCGTGGTCGGATTTGAAACGTCGTCGCTCAGCTTCGACTTCGATCACAAGCGCCTGCATCCTTGCCTTAAGGCAGTTGATCTCGACATCTAGCTCCCGGTTCCGCATCATGGACAGGATCTTCTTGTCACTGCCACTGACGGTCTCAACCCCTCTCCGCTTCGTGATTATCTCCATCACTTCTTTGCGGACGCGCGGGTACTTGCACTTCCGCCCCTCTTGACTGATCAGCGTGCGGCTGTGCCCCGCTTCGGTCGCCAAAGACGAGAAGGTAATCTTCAGCTTGCCGGCCTCGGCAGCCTCTTTGTTGTCCGGGTGGTTGGGCCGCCCTTTGTGCAGCCTCTCAAGCGCCCGGAAGAAGTCGGCTTCTATTTTGTCGACGGGTGCGATCTCAGGCATTGCCCATCTCCTTCGATTCCAGTTGAGCCAATTCCGTATCGATCCGCTGGTCCAAACCATCGACATCAACATTGAGCTTGCTCAAAAGTCCACGCGCCGTGTTGACGAAAGCGACGACGGCGCGATAGCCGTCCGGCGTCTCAGCACATCGAATAGCCTTGGTGTCCTCGACGTAACTCTGAATCCAGAAATCCTGATGCTGCTCATCGACGACAAAGCACTTGCAGCCGGCGCAGAGGGCGGGCGTGCGCGTCTGATAATTCGGCGGCTGCGGCAGCCAATCGGTCGTTCCGGCAACCTCGTGGCAGCGCATGCTGGTCGGGTTTAGCGGATTGCACTTGCCATGTGGCGCGAAGAACAGCTTGAAGTCGCGCTCGTCTACCCATGCGACAACCCGCTTCCAAGCCTCGGCGGGGGGCAGCCGCTGCATTTCAGCTTTGAAGTCGGCCGGAATGTGCTGCTCGATCTGCTCTCCCATTCGACCGGCAAGTGGCGCGTCGCGCCGCATGTGCGCGAAGATGCTTTGCCGGGCGCGGATATACTGCCCCTTCCCGATCGCGGCTAACTGGGCCGTGTTCAGGTAGCCCTGCATGGTCATTGCCAGAGAGACGTGCTTGAACTGATCCTGGATCGCCTCGACCAGGCGCGCGTCGATCGATGCGGCGAATTGCGCAAACGTCTTGCGGAATTGGTGGGACTTGATGATCCGTCCCTTGCTTTCCCGCCATTTGACTAAGTCGTTCGGTTCGATCGCGTAGCGGCTCTGATCGGGCAGGTTCGACAGATCGACCCATTCTTCAACGAAGCGTTTCATGTGCTGACGGATTGTATTCGAACTAGGATTCCTTATCCCGTTATCTGACCGCGCAAAACCTCGACCAAAAGCAAATCCGGCAAGAACGCTGGGGTTAGATGGCTTCTGCGCCGTGACGCCAGACAGTTCAGCGACTCGATTGAGGATGACGAGGGCCTGCACCGCAAGCGGCAGTTCCTTCGAATGCATTGGCCGCAAGCCGATCACCCACTCGACCGCGCGCGGTGTATCCTCAGTCTTGCTGAGCTTCGAGCGCAGCATGTAAAGCTCGAACAATCCCTCATTTATCTGGCGGTTCTCGATGCAGTTCGGGAGTCCACTTTCCCTATCCACCCCGAAAGGCATACCGCAGATTTCGCTGATCCGCATGCCGGTCGTGGCCTGAATGACAATTACGCAGGCGGCTTTAAGGCTATCCACCAAAGCGCGAACCGTATTTCCGATTTCTCCTGGCTCGAACAACCGGGGATGCCAGGGTTTGGAAGCACCTGGAAGAATGGTGAATTCGAAAGCCCTTGCGGCTTTTTGTCGTGCCAGCATTTGAGGGTATCTGCTAACGCCCCCATTTGGCGGCGTCGCAGTCTGGAACGCATGAAGAAGTTCGCAAATGTCATTCGCAGCGTATTGGACAAAGAACGTTGCCTGGTTAAGAACGGGAATGGCCACTTCGTCCTGGAGCGGTGGAATTTCGCCGATCTCGCGCGATGTAACTCGTGAAACGGCTTGCTCAACCGATTGTCCATCGAACGGCATTGTGGAGGCGCGTTCGATTTTGATAACAGGGGCTTGCTCCCAAACGCGCTGAAAGAACCGCACGGAAGGGCTTACCTGGGACCGCGACAAATCGGAGTCGTCACCGGCGTCCAACAGGTCCCGTAATTCCTCGACAAACTCCCACGACGCCTCACGCGTTAGCTCGACCGGCGTGCGACGCTTCGTTTCCATCATCCAACGAACGAGCGTCTTAGTGCCGCTAGAAATCTGACTCGCCGAACCAGGCGCGGCGAGATGGCCACGTGCTGGGCTCGTGAAGCACGACCAGACGATCCGCCGCAACCAATCGAGCATCTCTGCGTGGTCTGGTGCGGTGAGGTATTCTCCATCGGCAATCTCGATGTCCCACTTGATCGACCGAGAACCTTTGGACTGCCCCGGCACATCGCCATCCAGCACCCAACGCACATCGAACCACCGCGACTGCGACGACACCCAGGCGTCTTTCAGCTCGGCATTGGTGCGCAGAAAGAGCGGCTTCAAAGCAGTCGATTGGATGATCGTCTGGGTCGATTGATTAGCGATCGTGAGTTGACGGATCTGCGCGGGCATGTGCGTCACCGGATGCTCGGCAAGGGGTACGGGAGAGGTTTGATCTTGGCCTTCACGTCGTCGGGTATTGCGGAGATTAGCACTTCGAGGTTCAGGGCGATTGAGGCCCATTTTGTGCGCCACGCGGCCGGTGTGACGAACGAACCAGCCGCGTCAAAAATCGCTTTTTGCAGCGCGATGTAATAGCTCGCCGCAATGCTATCATGCGGATAGGCGACTGCCTTTGGGCAGGCAGCGCATTCGCCGTAGGCTTGGCAAAGCTGCCCGGCTTTTTGATTTGGCCTCGGCGAATTAAGCGGGTCTCGGCAAGTAAAGCCCGGCGTAGCCGCCCCCTTGTCACGGCCGTCCCGGTAATTCTTCCGCGGGTCAATCTTGCCCTTGGAATGCGCCCAACGATGAAAAAGAAGCTGGACTTCGCCAACCCGCGCTTGACCGCGACGGCGCGTAGCGCCGCTCGTGTAGAATTTCCGGGTTGTATCGACGGATTCATGGCCAAGAAAATCCGCCGCTTCGATCGCACCGAAGCGCTGCTGGATATCGTCCCCGACGGTCGGGCGAATTTGCGACAAGTTAAAGCGCTTCAAATCATTGTCGCTGATGAAGCGATCCAAAATACTTCTCCAAACTTGATCGCTTGTGGCCGGTTGACGAGATGTGCCAAATCCGTTGCGGCCCACAGCGCTACCCCAAGCTGGCCGAAACACAAAAAAACGGCCATTGTATTCCCTCGCTGCACTGCGACGCGCGCGCTCAGTCGCCCGCTTCAATTGCTCGAAAATATAGCCAAGCCCCATTCCATCGAGGTCTCCAGCCGGCTTGCGAATTTTTTGGAATGAACCGGCTCGATCTTTGAAGACGTTTATTATAATAAACTGTTCTCCCATATCGTCGACTAACTCAAAGTCCTTCAGTTCGAGCGTCAAAACCTGTTCGGCATTCAATCCAGTAGCGATCGAAATCAGCAGCGCGAACGGCACTAGGTCGCGCGATAGTGCACCGCGCGAGCTTGTGTAGGTGAGAAAACCCCGCCGCTTGACCGCGTTGAAGAGCTTCGCGCCGACTGGTCCCTCTGCCCGAAGATCGCGCTTCATTGTGTATTCGTCGGGTACGACGTCTGGGTAACGTGTGTCGATCGCGGCGAGGCTGACCGAAACATCCTTAAAGAAATCGATGCTCCCCTGGGCAAGTTTCTCGCGCCCCTCAGCGATCAGGCGCTCACCTTCGTCGAGACGTGCCACAATCTTCCGAACTTCCGCCTCGGCTGCCGCTTTGATTTTGAGCAGATCCGACCATTCCAATGTTTCGCGCGGGACGTTCTTACGGGCCGATCCCGGATAAGCCCCACGCGGGAATTCCGTCACGATGCGTCTAGCCTCGTCCGACCACTTAGGCAGTGTCGCAAGTGCCTCAAACAAGGTGATTACATTGCTTAAACATTGACGGCGCACGCTAGGATGCCAGGGGTTCGACGAACCGCTCCGCGGCTTGTCGAGCCATCCTTTGAAGGCCATCCATAGATCACGATTGATCGACTGTAGGCCTATTTCGAACGCGCTTTCCTCGGAGAGAAATTCGATGAAGGAGCGGCGTAGGCCCGTTCGGATGATGTCGCGTGTCGTTCCTTGCTTGTCGGGGCCCCAGCGCTTGAACGCTTCGGCCAATGGTTCGCAAAGATTTGGAAAGTCACATAGATAAGAGAGGTTGTATACTTCTGGGTCACCGCCGGCGACAGGAAACACAACGCGGCAATACTCCCCCTGCGCGCCCACCCCCCGATCAACACGGGTCTCGGGCCGGAACGCGCTGAGTTCATCTACATTCGCACGGGCCCCCTGCTTGTCACGCGCCCGCTCGACGAGCTCTAACATCGCGTTTTTAGTTTTCGGGGGCATCAGCGGCCCCTCCGCATAAATTGGCCGGGCAGGCGCACGTGCTGATAGCCATCGGGGCGTTGCGAGGCGCGGACGCGGCGCAGCCAGATGCCGGCTTCTTTGAGATAGACGTTGCGCGTCGTCGAATAGTGCGCGTGGCCGAGAAGCTGCTGGATGTGGAGGAGGCCGTCCTCGGTCTTGTTGTTCGCCATAAATCCGGCCAGACACATTACCGCGAACGTGTGCCTCAAGTCGTGCGGCGAGACGCGGGCCTCGACGACAACCTTTCCTTCAAAATGCTTTTCGAGGGTCAACCCCGCCTTCACGCTTGAATTTTGGACGACTTCCCACAGTCTGTTCGCACTGAGACGACGACCAGGTTGGCCGTTTCGTGTGGCAGCATTGGTTACCAACAACGCACGCTCGCCGTCACGCGCGACGCTCCGCGCGCGGGTCGCAAAGAGCCTGTCATTCGCGATGTAGTGCTGAATGTCCGCCACCAACTCTTCATCAAACAAGACATTGCGGGCTTTGCTGCCTTTACCGATCACTTCAATTGGATGCACAGCCTCAGGGTCGCCGGTGAGCAGAACGTTAATGAACTGCAGGTAATCCAAATCGGCGATTTCTTGCCGCCGCAGCCCGGTTTTCCAAGCAATATCGACCACAAGGCGATCCCTCGTGCGCGGTTCGCCGGCGGCCTCTTGCAAGGCCCGGAGCTCGTCATACGTCAAAGGCCGGATCGGGCGGCTTGCCTTGGCTCTCGGGACAGCCGCGTAACCACCCGAACGACCTTCGCCGGTGCGAGTGTGGGCGAGCAAGTCGCTGTCGATCGGAGCGCGAGACTTACTTGGCCGCTGGTAATCGCCCGAGAGGATATCGCCAACGTAGTCACCCCGAGCCGCCAAAAACTGGCAAAACTTGATAGCAACGATCATTCGCAGACCGATTGTGCCGCCGGAAAACGCCTCCCCTGTTTTCGCAGAGCCCTGGGCGTGAATGTCCCGGAACATTTCTAAATCCTGCTGGCTAGCGCGCAGATAGTCGCGGCCGCTATAGGCCAAAAAGTCGAGCCAGCCCGCGAGCGAGTAGGCGTAAACCCGCCACGTTCCGGGCCTGCACATCCCCGTAAGGGAATAAAGGTAAGTCGTCGCGTCGCGGTGAATCGACCCGTCCGAATTGAAGATCGCAGGGGTCCGGGGTGGGATGGAGACGGAGGGTTTCAGGTCGCTAGGCTGTGCGTAAAAATACACCGTATGCCCCACGCTCACCTGGACAAAACTGTTCACGGCGTTGGGCTGATTGGCTTCTTTCATCTGAACAATAATGAGCCGAAAACAGGAAATAGTCAAGTTTTTCATGTGCTTTGAACAAAAATACTGACTTTCTATAGAGCATTTTTTGACATGAAACGCGCCCACAAGAAAGGCTGCAAAATCAAGCATTCATGTTTTCAGAGGGCGCCGGATAAAACATGCTCGCAGCCGCGATAGGGATTGATCGATTGCGCGAACGGAATGTCCGGGGATTCGTTGCGCGCAATGACGGTGCGGCTCGCGTCGCGCGTGACATGCGTGCGCAAGGGCGGCAAATCCTCGTCCGGCTCGCGATGCCACCCGTCGTCGATGCGCTGGCTGCCGAGTCGCTCGAAGCGCCCCGCCGCATTCGAAACCGCCCCGCGCCCTTTGCGCGCCATATCGGGAATCGCATCGTCCATGGGGCTGGACGCTAGCGAAATTTTTAGAACATTTCAAGAACTATTCGACGCGTGCGCCGATCAAGACCACGCTTTGCGCTGGGCGACGATCGTGGCGATGTCGAGTGCCGCGTCGATGGCTTTTTGCGCGTGCTCGGCCGCGCGCGGCTCGAGCGTTTTGTGCGTTCCCTCGGCTTTGAAGCGCACGAACATGGCCGTGGTGCGCAGCCAAATCAGGCGCCGGAACGGGCGGAACAGGCCCACCGTTTCGCGCGCGATGGGATCGCCCACGCGCGTGGCCCACACGCGCATGAACGCGTCGATCTGGCTCGAAGTGAGCGTGGCCGCACAGTCCGGGTCCCAGCTTGTGGCAGGTAGCGAACAGGCGTGCGCAAGATCGAAACCGGGCAGCGAATAGGCGCAGCGCTCGAGATCGACCGCATAGGCCCGCCCGCCCGGCGCCACGACGAAATTGCCGGGGTGCGCATCGCCCAAACACAAAGCGCGCGTGAGTTGGGCAAAGCGCTTGGCGTTGGTCGTCGAAAATTCGCGCGCCCAGGCAAGCTCGTGGCCCAAGGCGAGTTCGACCTTCGGGTCGAGGCTGGCGCGCGGCGCAATTTTTATGTTCTCGGCAATGCCCGTCACGGTTTCGCCGAGCGGGTCGGCGGCCCATGGAATGGGCGCGCGGGCGGCCGCATCGGGCAGCCGCAATTTGTGCAAGGCCGCAAGGGCGGTCGCAAGGGCAGGCAATTCGGTCGGCAGGTTGGGGGCCGTACCCGGAATGTCGTCGACGACCAATGCGCCGAAAGGTACCCCCTCGCGCGGCGCGATGGTTGCGAGCACGCGCGGGGTTGCGTCCGACAATTGCGCGCGCGCAAAACACGCCTCTTGGCGCGCGAGGCTGGCGGCCGCATCGAGCCCGCCGAAGGCCGCGAGCGGGACGCGCACCAGCGTGCGCCCGCCGGGCATCCGGTAATGCATGTGCGCAAGACCTTTGCGCGGCATTTCGACGAGCGCGCTGGCCGATATGTCGGCAAAGCGCGGAATCTCGATCAAGGCGGCGGCCAAGGCCGAAAGCGTGGGCAGCGTCATAGGAACGATTTTTAGACCATTTCTGCACCTCTTGGCGAACGGGATTTGATGCGGCAGACTCCAAAAATG
This sequence comes from Magnetospirillum sp., assembly GCA_027532905.1. Taxonomy (NCBI): domain Bacteria; kingdom Pseudomonadati; phylum Pseudomonadota; class Alphaproteobacteria; order Rhodospirillales; family Rhodospirillaceae; genus Magnetospirillum; species Magnetospirillum sp. Next base: position 428,848 of record JAPZUA010000004.1, on the reverse strand, counting down.
TCGACCCGCCCCATATCGCACCGCACGTGAAACTTTCGGTCGTCCTGCCCGTGCTGGATGCGGGCCCCGAACTTGGCGCGACGCTGGCGACGTTGGGTGCCGATTGCGAAATTCTCGTCGTCGACGGCGGTTCCAAAACCCCGCCGCAGCCAGGCCCTGGTATGCGCGTGCTGTCGGCGCCGCGCGGGCGCGGAACCCAGCTTGGTGCCGGGGCCGACTCGGCGAGCGGGGATTGGCTCTTGTTTTTGCACGCCGACACCACGCTCTCGGCCGATTGGCGGGCCGCTGTCGCGGCCTTTGCGGCCGATCCTGCGAACGGCGAAAAGGCCGGCTATTGCAGGCTTGCCTTCGCAACCGACGATGCGCGCGCGGCCCGCGTTGCTGCACTCGCAAACTGGCGCGCGCGCGTTTTCGGATTGCCCTACGGCGACCAGGGGCTGCTGATCGCGCGCAAATTCTATACAAAGCTCGGCGGCTACCGGCCGCTGCCGCTCATGGAAGACGTCGATCTCGTGCGCCGCATCGGCAAGAAGCGGCTGGTCGAACTCGCCGCGACGGCGACGACCTCGGCGAAGCGCTACGAACGCGACGGTTGGTTGCGGCGGCCGCTGCGCAATCTCCTGTGCCTCGGCCTCTATTTTGCGGGCGTGTCGCCGCAGACAATCGCAAGGCTCTACCGATGAAACGCACGCTGATCGTGTTCGCCAAATTCCCGCAGATCGGCCGCGTCAAAACGCGGCTCGCCAGGGGGCTTGGCAGCGCGGCGGCCCTTGCCTTCTATCGCCGCACGCTGGCCGCCACGCTCGCCAAAATGCGCGGCGGGCCGTGGCGAACGGTGCTGTGCGTTGCCCCCGATGCGGCACGGCGCGTGTCGCGCGTCTGGCCGCCCGGCGTGGCACGCGAAGGCCAAGGGCGCGGCGATTTGGGCCAGCGCATGGCGCGCAGCCTTGCCGGCCGCACCGGCCCCACCGTGATCGTCGGCGGCGACATACCGGAGATGCAGGGCCGCGACATCGCCGCAGCGTTTGCAGCCCTCGGGGGCGCCGACATCGTGTTCGGCCCGGCGGCGGATGGCGGCTATTGGCTCGTGGGCGTGCGCAGCGGTCGCTTTGCCGCGCATCTGTTCGACCGCGTTCGCTGGTCGAGCGAATATGCGCTGGTCGATACGCTCGCAAATGCGCCGCGCGCGCGCGTGGCAAAACTGCGCGTTCTCGCCGACATCGACACGGCAGAAGATTGGCGCAGCTGGCAGAAGCGCGTGAAGGCTTAAACCGTCGCTTTGGGCTTTTTGGGCAGATGCTCGAGCAGGCGCGGCATCAGCTCGACCAAGTTGCATGGGCGATGGCGCACGTCGAGCTGCCATTTCAGGATCTCGTCCCAGCCGTCGCGGCAGGCCGAAGGCGAGCCCGGCAAGGCGAACAGATACGTACCGCCCGCAACGCCGCCGACGGCGCGGCTCTGCAGCGCGGACGTGCCGACCTTCTGGAAACTGATCATGCGGAACATCTCGCCGAAGCCGTCGATCTTCTTGTCGAACAGCGGCTCGAAAGCTTCGGGTGTGACGTCGCGGCCGGTGACCCCGGTGCCGCCCGTCGAGATCGCGACATCGATCGCAGGGTCGGCGATCCAGGCGCGCAGCTGGGCTTGGATATGGTCCTTGTCGTCGCGCACGATGGCGCGGGCCGCAACCTTGTGGCCGTCGCGCGCGATCATTTCGGCAAGCGCGTTGCCCGAGCGGTCGCTTGCCGCATCGCGCGTATCCGACACGGTCAGGATGGCGATGTTGCACGCCAGAAACGGTTGGGTTTCGTCGATCTTCGGCATCTTCGGCTAGCGGCGTACGACCGTACGGCTGGGGGCCGGTGCCGGCTCGGGCATCAGAAGGTTTGCGATGCGCGGGCTCGGGGCCGGCGGCGGCGGCACGGCGGCGGCGGCCGTGATCGGCGCAACTGGTGCGGCGACGGCAATCGGGGCTGCTGCGGCAACGGCGACCGGGGCAGCTGCAACGGCAACGAGCTCGGCAGCCACGCGCGGGCCCGGGGCCGGCGGCGGTGGGGGCGGTTGCAGCGACACAAGCGGGCTTGCGGGCCGATTGGCGAGGGCGGCCGGCGGCGCATAGAACGGCCATTCGCCCTGGGCGATCTGGTCGAGGCTTGCGGTCGGCTGGCCCAGGCGCTCGGAATACATCCAGTAGGAATAGAGCAGGCGCGCGATGAAATGCCGCGTCTCGGCCGAGGGCAGGCTTTCGAGGAACAGGAGCGCGTCTTCGCGCTTCTCGCCGCGATTGTCCTGCAGCCGCTTCCAGCGCGTGAGATTGCCGATCCCGCCATTGTAGGCGGCGGCCAAGCGCACAAGCTCGCCGCCGATAAGCGGCTCGTCGATGAGATGGCGCAGATAGCGCTGGCCGAGCGTGACGTTGATCTCGGGATCGAGCAGCAATTCGGCGCGGCCCCGGAAGCTGCGCGTATCCATGGCTGCCGCCGTTGCCGGCATCAGCTGCATGAGACCGCGTGCACCGGCCGGGCTCACGGCCGAAGGGTTGAACGCGGACTCAAGCCGCATGAACGCGAACACGAGGGCGGGATCGACGTCGTAGCCGCCGACCGGCTGCCAATGCGGAATCGGATAGAACGCACCGTCGAAGCGCCTGCCGTCGACGTCGGCGATTTCGCGCGCCAGGCGCATCGACAGGCCGGGCATATTGGCGCGCATCGACACGGCCAGAATGGCGCGGTTGGCGGATCCGCCGCTCTGTGCCGAGATGCGGCGCAATTCGACCTCGGCCCGGCGGTCTTGGCCCACCTGCAGCAGCGCGAACACGCGCGCAGCCCCGCCGAAGCGCTGCAACTGGTCGAGCTCGACCTGGCTCAAGGGCGGGGGATTCCAATTGACGCCGGGCTCCACGCCCAGCACGCGCGCGGCCATGAGCCCGTAGAAGGTGCGCGGATGCTCGGCCGCCAGCGCCATCCATTCGTTGTAGCGCTCGGGCCGTTCGGCGCGCAGATGCGTGCGCGCGGCCCAGAAGGCGCCTGCCGCCATGTCCCAGGGCTGGCCTTGCGGCAGCCGGGCCAAAGCTTCGAAATACGCAGCCGCTTGCGCGTAGTTTTCCTGGCGGAAGCGGGCAAGCCCGGCGATCCAATAGGCGCGGGGTACAGCCGCCCCCGAGCGCTTCAGCGCCGGTTCGGCCAATGCAAGGGCGCGCGCATCGTCGCCGCGCGCAAACCAGCCCGCCGCCAGCATGGCGCGCAGATGGTCGATCTCGCCGGCATTGAGGGCGGTTTGCGTTTCGCGCGACGCAAGGCTGCGCTCGACCGCGTCGAAATGTCCGTCGCCGATCTGGTCGCGAAGGCGCGCGCGCAAGCCCGACGCAGACGGATTGCCTGGCGGCATCGGCCGGGTCAGCGAGGGGCCCAGATCGTCGGCCGCCGCGCGTTCCTGGAACGAGGCTTCTTCGCGCGGGCGCGTCAGCGCATTGGCGCGCACGCCCGGCCGCCGAAGCGCCAAATTGAAGATGGCACGCGCATCCGGGTGGGCGGCATTGTCTTTGAGCCAGGCGGCCAGCTCGTCGCCCGTGGGGCGATAATGGCGGCCGAGATAGCGGTCGGCCAGCACATGGCCCACGAGCGTGCGGTCGCGCAGCTTGGCCAAAAGCTGGTCGGCGGCCGGGATGGCGCCGCGCGCCTGCAGCTGGAAAATCTCGCGATAGAGGGCGGCATCGGCGGCCGACAAAGGCTGCGGCAGCTCGGTCGCACGGTCCACAAGCGCGTCGAAACGCGGCAGCGACGCCGTCTGGATCCGGCGCTCGCCCGGTTCGGCGGTTCGCGTTTGACTCGAGGCAAAAGACGTAAGTCCAACTGTCAGCACACAAAAGCTGCTGACAGCTAATACTGCGACCCGCGAAATATAGTTGGCTGGCTGGCGCATGACGGCAAAGTCATAGTGCAATACATCCTGCCGCAGCAAGCAGAATTATAAAGTTTTCCACATACTTAGACTAAAGACGAGAGGCTTTATTCATGCCTTTCTATATTTATAGTTCACCGATCTTTTGTTTGATTGACAATAAATCGCTCCACGAATCCCGTTTTTGCAACGGCTGCTTCAACAAATACCAGGGATGATATGTTGCCAGAACGTTAATAGGGGCGGGCAAGGCCGGATCTTCGTAGCTCTTCCAGCGCCCGCGTAGCTTGATGATGCCTTCGCTGGTGCCGAGCAGGCTGCGGGCTGCCAGCTCGCCGAACAGCACCAGCAATTTGGGCCGGGCAAGGGCGATATGGCGGCGGGCAAAGGGCAGGCAGGCGGCGATTTCGGCCGGCGTCGGCTGGCGGTCGCCGGACGGGCGCCATGGGATCGCATTGGCGATGTACACGCTGCTCCGGTCGAGCCCGATCGCGGCCAGCATGCGGTCGAGCAGCTTGCCGATGTCGCCCGAAAACGGCGTGCCGGTGCGGTCGTCGTCGGCGCGCGGAGCATCGCCCATCAGCATCAGCGGGGCGGCCGGGTTGCCGTCGGCAAAAACCAGATTGGTCGCGGTGGCTTTGAGGGCGCAGCCCTCGAAGGCGGCGACCGCCGCCCGCAGTTCGGCCAAGCTCTGGGCGGCGGCGGCGGCCGTCCGGGCGGCGAGCTCGGCTTGGGCTGCCGGCTGCGGGGCGGCAAGTGTGGGGGCGGCAACAGGTGCGGCCGGTACCGGGACGACCGCGCGGGCCGGTGTCTTCGCAGCCGGGGCTGCGATCGGCGGCGGCGGGGGCAAGGCTGCAAACCGGTCGAGCGGGGTTTCGCCGATTGCTTCGTCGGCCCCGGCCTCGACCAGCCAGCGCAAGGCGGCAAGATCGTCCATCGGCCGGGACCCTATCACGACCGCCCCCGGATCGGGTAAGAGGGGAGTCTTGGCACAACCTCTTTGGAAGAGCATTTCGGCATGACCGCCCGTACGGACCGCGAACGCATGGATTACGACGTCGTCATCGTCGGCGCTGGCCCGGCGGGGCTTGCCTGCGCCATTCGCCTGAAGCAATTGGCCGCGCAAAGCGGGCGCGATCTTGCGGTCTGCGTGCTCGAAAAAGGCTCCGAGGTGGGCGCGCATATTCTGTCGGGTGCCGTGATGGAGCCGCGCGCCCTCGACGAATTGCTGCCCGACTGGAAAGCGCTCGGCGCACCCTTGAATACGCCGGTCGTCGAAGACCGATTCCTGTATCTGACCGCCGCGCGCGCGATCCGGCTGCCCACGCCGCCGCAGATGCACAATGAAGGCAACTACATCGTGAGCCTCGGCAACGTCGCGCGCTGGCTCGCCCAGCAGGCCGAGGGTTTGGGTGTGGAAGTGTTCGCAGGCTTCGCCGCCGCCGAAGTGCTCTATGCCGAAGCCGGAGCGGTCGCCGGTGTCGCGACCGGCGACATGGGGATCGGCAAAGACGGCGCACGGACGGCCAATTTCACGCCGGGTGTCGAAATCTACGGCCGGGCGACCGTGTTTGCCGAGGGCGTGCGCGGCTCGCTTGCAAAGACGCTGTTCGAACGATTTGATCTGCGCAAATCGGCGAGCCCGCAGACCTTTGGCCTCGGCATCAAGGAACTCTGGGAGGTCGAGCCGGCCAAACACAAGCCCGGCCACGTGGTGCACACGATCGGCTGGCCGCTCGATTGGGAAACCTATGGCGGGTCGTTCCTCTACCATCTCGAGAACAACCAGGTCGCCGTCGGCTACGTCGTCGGGCTCGACTACAAAAACCCCTATCTGTCGCCGTTCGAAGAGTTCCAGCGCTTCAAGACGCATCCCAAAATCCGCGACCTGTTCGAAGGCGGGCGGCGCATCGCCTATGGTGCCCGCGCCATCAACGAGGGCGGGCTGCAGGCGATCCCGGAACTCGTGTTTCCAGGCGGTGCTTTGATCGGCTGCTCGGCGGGTTTTTTGAACGTGCCCAAGATCAAAGGCAGCCACACGGCGATGAAGTCCGGCATGGTCTGCGCCGAAGCTTTGTTCGAAGCGCTGGCAGGCGAGGGCCGCATCGGCACGCTCGATGCTTATCCGGCCGCCCTCAAAAAATCCTGGGTCTACGAAGAGCTGGCGGCCGTGCGCAATATCCGCCCGGCTTTCGCCAAAGGCTTGGCGGTCGGTCTCGCCTATGCAGCGCTCGACTCGTATGTGCTGCGCGGCCGCGCCCCCTGGACCTTCAAACACCATCCCGACAACGAAAGCTTGCGCCCGGCCGCGGCCTCGACACCCATCGACTATCCCAAGCCCGACGGCAAGATCAGCTTCGACCGGCTTTCTTCCGTGTTCTTGTCGAACACGAACCACGAAGAAAACCAGCCGGCCCACCTGACGCTCAAAGACGCATCCGTGCCGGTTGCCTACAACCTTGCGCGCTACGACGCGCCCGAGCAGCGCTACTGCCCGGCCGGCGTGTACGAAATCGTACGCGATGGCAGCGGCGCCAATCCGCGCCTGCAGATCAACGCGCAAAACTGCGTGCACTGCAAAACCTGCGACATCAAGGACCCGACGCAGAACATCAACTGGGTCGTGCCCGAAGGCGGCGGCGGCCCGAACTATCCGAATATGTAAGGCGGCGGCGTTTCGCCGCCCTTATTCGAACGCCAGCGGCCGTAAACTTAGCAAGCGGAAGCGGTGCACGCTGAGCGCTCCGTCTTGGGCGGCGAACGGGATTTGCACGGTCGGCGCACCGCCATTGTTGGGGTCGTTGCGCGCCAGGAACGCGAGCGCGATTTTCAGCATGGCGGCGTTGCGCGCATCGATGGTGCCGCTCTGCGCCAAGGCATCAAGCGTTTCGCCGGCTCCGGCAATGCGCAACGTGCCCGCCCCCAAAGGGCGGCTCTGTTCGTCGAGCGCAAGGGTGGCGTCGCCATTGAGACGTAAGTTGCCCCATTCGAGGGCGAGCGCCGTCACCTGCACCGCACCACCCGCATCGCGCCAAGCTGTGAGCGCTTGGGCGAGGCTTGCCCCACGCACCGGGCCTTCGAGGCGGCCTTGGATGCCGAAGCGTTTGATGTCGCGGCCCAGCACGGCAGCGGCGGCAATGGGTGCCGGCAGGCGCAGGGCGTCGATGGTGGCCGTGAGGTCGAGCATGTCGCTCGAGGATGTGGGGACGTCGGGGCGGTGCGGGGCGAGGGTTGCGGCTACGCGGCGGGCGGACCATGGCGCGTTGGTGCCCACCTGCAATTCGACCGTCTCGAGATCGAGCTTGAGTTCGGCCACCCGGCCTTGGTCGTCGAAGCGCAAAGACCCAAGCGGATTTGCCGCGCGCAGATCGGCCGCGACGGCAAGGTCGCCTCTGCCCAGATTGAGCTTCTGTTCGCCGGGCAGCCGGAACGACACGTGTGCTAAATCGCGCGGGTCGAGGCGCGCAACAAGCCGGTCGCCCGACCAGCGCCAGCCGGCGGGTCCAGCCCCGGCCGCTTGCGGGCGTTCGAGCTCAAGCCGCCAGCCGAACGGCCAGCCTTTGAGGGTCCCCGCCTGCCAATCGAGTGCGACACCCGCGGCCGCTTGATCCTGCTGCCATTGGGCAAGGCGCGTTTCGATGTGGCGCGCGGCGTAGAGCCACACGCCCGTCCACAGCGCTACGCCCACGACGCCAACGCCGCCCGCAATCCACAGAATTTTTCTCATGGCTGGGTTTATAGCGCAGCCTCGGCTATTCTCTGCCTGCGAACTTGAATATGCCCCAAACGACCCCGCCCAGCGCTTTGTGGATTGCCGCCGCCCCCGCCGTTTTTGTGCTGCTGTGGTCGACGGGGTTCATCTTTTCCAAACTCGGCATGCCCTATACGCAGCCGCTGACGTTTCTCGTCGTGCGCTTTGCGATCGTGGTCGCGCTGTTCGGCGCTTTGTGCCTGATCGTGCGCGCACCCTTTCCGCCCCTTGCGCAATGGCCGCACGTGGCGATCGTCGGCATTGCGTTGCATGGGCTTTATTTAGGCGGCGTGTTCGTGTCGATCGACTGGGGCTTGCCGGCCGGGATTTCGGCCCTCGTGGTGGGGCTGCAGCCCTTGTTGACCGGGGCCGTCGTCGGCCGTCTGCTCGGCGAGCGTGTGGGTATCCGCCAATGGCTCGGCCTATGGTTGGGGCTTGCGGGCGTGCTCGCCGTGTTGTGGGAGAAGCTGGCGCTGGAGGGCGTGGCGTTGGCCGCCGTTTGGCCGTCGGTCGTTGGTTTGTTCGGCATCACGGTGGGCACGCTCTACCAAAAGCGCTTCTGCCCGAACGTCGATGTGCGCAGCGGGGCCGTGCTGCAATACGCGGCGGCTTTAGCCGTGCTGCTGCCCGTGGCTTTGATTTTCGAGCCGATGACGGTAATCTGGAGCACCAATATGGTGATCGCGATGGGATGGCTCGTCGTCGTCCTGTCGGTGGGAGCGGTAAGCCTGCTGATGGTTCTCGTGCGCCAAGGGGCCGCTGCGAAGCTGGCCAGCCTGTTCTATCTGGTGCCGCCCACGACGGCCGTGTTCGCATGGCTGCTCTTCGGCGAAACGCTGGGCGTGGTCGCCTTGGTCGGGATGGCCGTGGCGGCCGCCGGCGTTGCTCTCGTGCAGAAAGGCTAGGGCCGCGGCACATGCCCGATTCGAACAAGCCCGACCTCAAACACGAAACCGGCCGCCTGGCACCGTGCGAGGGTTGCCCGCCGCCGCCGGAATCGCGCGAATTCTGGGTCTTTGCCTACGGCTCGCTGATCTGGGATCCGGGCTTCCCTTACGAAGAAGCGCGGCCCGGCCGCTTGATGGGTTTCCATCGCTCGTTTTGCGTGCGCTCGACGCGCTATCGCGGCACGCCCGAGCGTCCGGGCCTCGTGTTGGGGCTCGACAAGGGCGGCTCGTGCCGCGGTATTGCCTATCGTGTCGCACCGCGCGAGGGGGCCCGCACGATGGAATATCTGTGGGAGCGCGAGATGCTGAACCGATCCTACCATTGCATGGATCTGCGCGTGACCTTGATGGACGGGCGCGAAGTGGTGGCACGCACCTTCGTGGTCGACCGCACGCAGCCGGGTTATGTCGGCAAGCTCGATTTGGGCGAAACCGCCGATCGCATTCGCCATTCGGTCGGCCAACGCGGTGCCAACCGCGCCTATCTCGAAAATACGGTCGAGCATCTCGACCGGCTCGGCATTCGCGACCGCGGCCTGTCGCAGCTGCTGGCTGCCGTGAAGGCTCCCCGCCTCGGTAGCGAGCCATGAAGCTGCTCGAATCGTATCGCACTCCCAGCGAAGACGAGCTCAAGAAGTTTTCGCTGGCCGAAGCCGAAACGCTCGACGCGCTCAACAAAGAGATCCATCTGCGCAACCGCCTGCTCGTGCACAATGCGCGCGCGATCCTGCAGGAGGTCGACCCGGCCGCCAAATTGCTGCGCGAGATCGAGGCACCCGCCCCGCCGCTCGTCTACACGCGCGTGATCCAACTGCTCGGCCAGCGCGGGGCGGCGGGGGCCACGGCCTTCGCGGCGGCTGCCGGCAAAAAACCTGCCCCATGACGCTCGATCCTGCTGCCCGCACGCGTCTGGTCGACAGCATCCACCAGCTGCGCGGCTCGGTTGTGGGCAGCGTGATGGCGCGCGGGCGCGAAGAAGACCTCGCCGAATACGGGTTGTCGCTGACGCGCTCGGGCCTGCTCAGCGAAGCGCCCGAATTGCCGACCCACGCCTATGCCCTCGATCCAACATTGCTGCCGCTGCCCAAACGCAAATTCGGAAGGAAACCGCCAATGCCAACGCAAGATTGGGCGCCGCCGGAAGACGTCGTGAAGATGCTGGCCTATCTCGAAAAATCGGTGCGCCTGGTCAATCGCGAAATCATCCACGCGCAGATCCCGGGCCTCACGCGCGAACGCTTCATCGAATTCGCGGCGGCCGTGGCCAAACTGCGCGCGGACTATCTCAATTCGGCGATGGCCTGTTTCCTCGACGACGCAAGCGAGGCTGCCGACCTTGCCGCCTTGCGCCAAAAGCGCGCGTTGTTCGAAGAGGGCGTCAAAGCCTACGAAGCGCTGCATCGCGCGCTCGAGCGCGGCTACATCGACCCGCAGGAAACCGGCAAGGCGTAAGGCCGCCCTAGCTCTTTTTTGTGAGGGTCGTCAGGCGGGCTTGCATTTCTTCGAGCTGGCGGCGCAACTCGTCGAGCGATTCGTCGCCCTTGATGTTCGCACCCGGTTCCGGCGCAGCGGCCGGTGCCGCACCTGAACCCGCCCCGCCCTCGAAGCCGAAGGGCGACCACATTTTGAGCGCGTTCTGCATCAGCGCCATGTTCTGCTTGCCGATCTCTTCGATCGAACCCAAGGGCGACCCCAACGGCGTTCCGCCCAGCGTCGAGGCGAACGGGAAAATGCCGCCGAAAGCTTGCTGCATGGCCGTGCGCATCTGCTCTTGGTTGCGCGCAAAGGCGGCCATCGAGCTTTCGAGATAGCGCGGCACAAGGGCCTGCAGATTGTCGCCGTAGAACGAGATGAGCTGGCGCAGGAAGGCGACGGGCAGCATGTTTTGCCCGCCCTTGCTCTCTTCTTCGACGATGATCTGCGTGAGCACGCTGCGCGTGATGTCTTCGCCGGTTTTGGCGTCGTGCACGACGAAATCGGTGTTCTGCTTCACCATCGCGCACAGATGTTCGAGCGTGACGTAGCTCGACGTCGCCGTATTGTAGAGGCGCCGATTGGCGTACTTCTTGATCTTCACCGGCTCTTTGCCGGAATCCGCTGCCGTATTCGGCGCAGTGGCATTCGGGGCGGCGGCGGCGGCGCCGGGCGGGGGCGGGGGATTTGTCGTATCGTTCATGGGGATAGCCTTGCATGTGCGCCGCGATTTCGCAAGCGCACGCGTGCAATGCGGCAAGCCCCTGCCGCCGGGCGTTTGCGTCTGCTAAACTTGCGCCGATGAGCGACAAACCGCCCCCCCTCGAAGGTCTGGCCCTCGACGAGCTCGCCAAGCGCTATCTCGATCTGTGGCAAGACCAGATCGCGGCCGTCGCCGCCGATCCGGATATGGCGCACACGCTGGGCCGCTATGCGCAAATCTGGGCCGCGATGGGGCCGGCGGGGCTCGCCGGGATTTGGGCGGCCGCTTCCGACGGCCTGAAGGGCGGCAACTTGAACGAAGCGGGTCAAGCTGCGAATGTCTTTGCGCATGGCGCCTTCAAAGAGTTCTACGGCAAAGACTTCTTCGCCCAAACACCTGCCGCGCGTGGGGCCGCGCCCGCTGGCGCTGCACGCGACGATCGCGGCGACGAGTTGGCTCAGCTGCGCCGCCGCGTTGCCGAACTCGAAGCAAGGCTTGCCGCAGAAACTGCCGCTCCAATGGCACAAAAGCCTCGCCCCGCGCGCAAGCGTGCTGGAAAGCGAACGCCAAAAACATCCTGAAGCGGCGTTCCGCACCGCTCTCGGCCTTGAGATCAAGCGCCGCTTGGCCGAGTTCCACGACGGGCTCGTGCGCTACCGCAAAGCCGCCTATCGCCGCGACGTGCCGGCCGCCACGATCGCCTGGCAGGAAGGGACGACCACGCTTTACGACTATGCGCCCGACGCACCCAGCCATGCGCGTCCCGTGCTGCTGGTCCCGTCGCTGATCAACCGCGCCTATATTCTCGACCTTGCAGCCGACAATTCGCTGGCGCGCTTTCTGGCAGCGCAAGGTTTCCGTCCGTTTCTGGTCGATTGGGCGGCCCCCGGCGAGATCGAGCGCGGCTTCGGCTTGACGCATTACATCGACAGCCGCTTGGCGGCGATGCTGGCATGCGTGGAAAAGACGGCAGGTGCGCGCGGCGGCAAACCGGCCGTGCTCGGCTATTGCATGGGCGGCTTGCTGGCTTTGGGGCTCGCGATGCGCTGCCAAGCGCGTTTGAGCGGGCTCGCACTGCTTGCCACGCCTTGGGACTTCCACACCGAGCGCGTCGATCTGGCGCAAGGGATCGGCGAAGCCTTCGAGCCGTGGTGGCCGTGGATCGACAAGGTCGGCGAATTGCCGGTCGACGTGCTGCAGGGCCTGTTCACGGCCCTCGATCCATTTTTGGCGGCGCGCAAATTCCGCGCTTTGGCCGGCGTGTCGGAAGACAACCCCAAATTCAAAGCGTTTGTGGCGCTGGAAGATTGGCTCAACGACGGCGTGGCCCTGGCAGCCCCTGTCGCGCGCGAAACTTTGGTCGGCTGGTACGGCGAAAACAACCCGATGCGCGGGCGCTGGACGTTGGGCGGGCGCGCGGTTTTGCCGCAGGCGATCGACCTGCCGAGTCTGTGCGTGATCCCGGCCCAGGACCGCATCGTGCCGCCGGCAAGTGCAACGGCCCTTGCCGACAGGCTTGCGCAATGCGATCGCCTCACGCCGCCTTTGGGCCATATCGGCATGGTCGTGGGCGGGCGCGGGCGTGCGGAATTGTGGACGCCACTCGCGGCTTGGCTGGCGCGCTTGCCCGCGACCAAGCGGGGCAGGTAGAGTGCGCGTCAAGATCGTTTCAAAAACCGGGAGAAAACCATGACCGATATCGTGATCGCCGCCGCCGCCCGCACGCCGGTCGGCAGCTTCAACGGGGCGCTGTCCGGCGTATCGGCGCATTATCTGGGCCAGATCGCGATCGTCGAAGCCATGAAGCGCGCAGGCGTGGCCCCCGCCGAAGTCGACGAGGCCATCATGGGCCAGATCCTCACAGCCGCACAGGGCCAGAACCCGGCCCGCCAAGCGGCCGTCGCCGCCGGCATTCCGGTCGAGAAAACCGCTTACGGCATCAACCAGCTTTGCGGCTCGGGGCTTCGCGCCGTGGCGCTGGGCTTCCAGGCGATCCGCAACGGCGACAGCAACATCGTCGTCGCCGGCGGCCAGGAAAGCATGAGCCAAGCGCCGCATGCGATGAATCTTCGCAACGGCACCAAGATGGGCTCGGCCGAAATGGTCGATACGATGCTCAAAGACGGTCTGTGGGATGCGTTCCACGGCTACCACATGGGCAACACGGCCGAGAACGTCGCGCAGAAATGGCAGATCACGCGCGAAGAGCAGGACAAATTCGCGATGGCCTCGCAGAACAAGGCCGAGGCCGCCCAGAAGGCCGGCAAATTCAAAGACGAAATCGCGCCCGTCACGATCAAGGGCCGCAAGGGCGACGTGGTCGTGGCCGACGACGAATACCCGAAGCACGGCACCACGCTCGACACGCTCGGCAAGCTGCGCCCGGCCTTCGACAAAAACGGCACGGTCACGGCCGGCAACGCTTCGGGCATCAACGACGGTGCCGCCGTTCTCGTGCTGATGACCGCCAAGGAAGCCGCCCGCCGGGGCATCACGCCGCTCGCGCGCATCGCGTCGTGGGCGACTGCCGGCGTGGAGCCTGCTTTGATGGGCTCGGGCCCGATCCCGGCCTCGCGCCTGGCTCTGTCGAAAGCCGGCTGGAAGCACGAAGATCTCGATCTCGTCGAAGCGAACGAAGCGTTCGCCGCACAAGCGATCGCGGTCAACAAGGATCTCGGCTGGGACACGGCCAAGGTCAACGTCAATGGCGGGGCGATCGCGATCGGCCATCCGGTGGGTGCTTCGGGTGCGCGCGTGCTCACCACGCTGCTCTACGAAATGGGCCGCCGCAATGCCAAGAAGGGTCTTGCCACTTTGTGCATCGGCGGCGGCATGGGCATTGCCATGTGCGTTGAGCGATAAAATACGCGGATAAAAACAGACTTCAAAAAACACAAAATAGGGAGGCGAGCATGTCGGGACGGGTAGCGATCGTGACGGGCGGAACGCGCGGCATCGGCGAGGCGATTTGCGTTGGCCTCAAGGACGCAGGGTACAAGGTTGCGGCCAACTACGGCGGCAACGACGATGCGGCCAAGGACTTCACCGCGCGTACGGGCATCCCGGCCTTTAAGTGGGACGTCTCGAAATACGAAGCGTGCGTGGCGGGCGTCAAACAAGTGGCCGAGACGCTCGGCCCCGTCGACGTGCTCGTGAACAATGCCGGCATCACGCGCGACGGCACCATGCACAAGATGACGTTCGAGCAGTGGGACGCCGTGATCCAAACCAATCTCGGCTCGTGCTTCAACATGAGCCGCGCGGTCATCGAGGGCATGCGCGCGCGCAAATTCGGTAGGATCGTGAATATCGGGTCCGTGAACGGCCAAGCGGGCCAGTACGGCCAGGTTAACTACGCGGCGGCGAAGTCGGGCATCCACGGCTTCACGAAAGCGCTCGCCCAAGAGGGCGCTTCTGGCGGCATCACCGTGAACGCGATTGCCCCCGGCTACATCGACACCGACATGGTGCGCGCCGTGCCCGCCAACGTGCTCGAAAAGATCGTCGCGCGCATCCCGGTGGGGCGCCTCGGCAAAGCGTCGGAAATCGCGCGCGGCGTCTTGTTCCTCGTCGCCGACGAAGGCGGCTTCGTCACCGGTTCGACCATGTCGATCAATGGCGGCCAGCATATGTACTGAGCCGCGCGCAACGCGTCGTCTCGAAATCCCGAGGCTCCCGGCCGCAAGGCCGGGGGCTTTTTTCTTCGCAAAGTTTTCCGGAGTCTCCGCCATGCCGCACGTGAAGCCCGTCGAATACGACGATGCCAGCCCCGAGGTCAAAGCCGTCTACGACGACATCAAAGCCTCGCGCAAAATCAGCTGGATCAACAATTTCTGGAAGGTGCTCGCAAGCCATCCGCCGACCCTGAAGCGCACGTGGGAGGCTTTGCGCGACGTGATGCGCCCCGGCGCGCTCGACGTCAAAACCAAAGAGATGCTGTTTCTGGCCGTGTCGGTCGCCAACAATTGCGAATACTGCATCGCCAGCCACATGGCGTCGGCGCGCGCGCACGGCGTGAGCGAGGCGGAACTGGGCGAACTCATGGCCGTGATCTCGATGGCGGCCCAGACCAACCGCTTCGCGCAAGGCTACCAGCCCGCCATCGATCCGCAGTTCAAGCCCAAGGGCGGCTGATTTGACGGCGACGGCCCAAGCTGCGAACGCCACGACGCGCGTCGCAACCCTCGTCGGGTTCGGCGCCATTCTGCTGTGGGCGAGCCTTGCCTTGCTGACCACGATTGCCGAACCGCCGCCGTTCCTCGGCGTGGCAGTGGCGTTCAGCGTGGCGGCGGTCTTGGGTATGGGCAAACGGCTCTATGCGCGCGAGCCCGTGTTCGCGGCTTGGCGCCAGCCGCTTGCCGCGTGGGCGCTGGGGCTGGCCGGGCTGTTCGGCTACCATGCCTGCTATTTTGCGGCACTGTCGTTGGCCCCGCCGGTCGAAGCGACGCTCGTCAATTATCTGTGGCCGTTGCTGATCGTACTGTTCGCCGGTTTGTTGCCGGGCGAGCGTCTGCGCTGGTTCCATCTGGCGGGTGCCGCACTCGGGCTGATCGGCTGCGTTCTGATCGTGGCCCCGGCGTTGGACGCCTCCGCTTCGGCCGCACGCAATCCGCTCGTGGGATACGCGGTTGCGGCGGCGGCTGCATTTCTGTGGGCGGGTTATTCGGTCTTGTCGCGCCGTTTTGCCGAGGTGCCGAGCGATGCGGTCGCGGGCTTCTGTGCAGGTACTGCAGCGCTTGCCTGGGCGTGCCATTTTCTGTTCGAGCCGCCTTTTGCGGGCGACGCTGCCGCCTGGGCCATCATGGCTGCGATGGGGCTGGGGCCGGTTGGGCTTGCGTTCTATCTGTGGGACATCGGCATGAAGCGCGGCGACATCAAAGCGCTCGGGGCGGCTTCGTATCTGACGCCGCTGCTGTCGACCGGCCTGCTCCTGCTCGCAGGTCGCGGCACCCCAAGCCTCACGCTCGCCCTCGCCGCCGCCCTGATCGTCGGCGGTGCGGTGCTGGCGTCGAAAGACATGCTGCGGCGATAGCGCCAGCGCGCCTTCAGCCGACAGCGTGGCGCCGTATGTCGGCGTCGTGGGGTTCGGGTGCGGACTGACTTTGGGCGTTGGCGCAGAGCTTGCCGATCGCTTCGGTGCTGAGCGGATGGCCAAACAGATAGCCTTGGCCGTAGCGGCAACCCAATTGGCGCAGCAGCATCGCTTGCGACTCGCGCTCGATGCCTTCGGCAACGGTCACCATGCCGAGCGCGTTGGCAAGGCTCACGATGATGCGCACGATCTCGAAGCACTCGCTTTCGCTGTCCATGCGGCCGACGAAGGCACGGTCGATCTTGATCTTGCTGATCGGCATGCGCGGCAGCTGCGACAGCGACGAATGCCCGGTGCCGAAATCGTCGATCGACAGCGCCACCCCTTGGCCGACGACCGCGTGCAAAACGTCGCGCCCGGTATCGGCATTCTGCACGACCGTCGATTCGGTGAGTTCGAGCTCGAGATGGCGCGCCGCAAGGCCCGTCTCGGCCAGCACGGTGCTGACCAAAGCCGGCACGTCGTCGCGGTCGAGCTGGCGGGCCGAGAGATTGACCGACACGTAGCCGGGTGCGGCCGTGCCGAATTCGCGCTGCCATTGGACCATCTGCGCGCAGGCCCGGCGCAGCACGAAGGCGCCGATCTCGACGATCAGGCCCGATTCTTCCGCGATCGGAATGAACACGGAAGGCGAAATCTCGACTCCGCCGTGCCGCCAGCGCAGCAGCGCTTCGACCCCGCACAGGCGGCCGTTGCCGAGCGCCACGATCGGCTGGTAGACGACGTCGAATGCGTTCGTGCGCAGCGCTTCGCGCAAGGCAAGCTCGAGTTCGAGCAGGCCCAAGGCTTCGCCGTGGCGGCTGGGTTCGAAAATCTCGATGCGTCCGCCGCCGGTGCGTTTGGCGCGCAGCATCGCAATGTCGGCGTTCGAGAGCAGGCGCTGCGGCGTGTTTTGCGCGCGCGCATCCGTGCCGGCGAAAGCGAGCCCGATCGAAGCAATTGCCGAAACCTTGCGCCCGCCGAGCGAAAACGTTTCGGCGAACACGCCGAGGGCGCGCTCGACCGCGATCGCGACGTCCGCCTCGCGTGCTGTATCGGCAACCAGGAGGCCGAACTCGTCGCCGCCCAGGCGCGCCAGCGACGCATCCGCGCCGAATTCGGCGGCAAGGCGGGCCGCAACCTGCTTCAGAAGCGCGTCGCCTTCGACGGACCCGAGCGAGTCGTTCACGGATTTGAAGCGGTCGATGCCGAGGCACGCGACGGCAACGGCCGTGCCGGGTTCGCGCTGCGCCAAGGCAGCGCCGATCCGATCGAGGAACAAGGCGCGCGCGGCAAGGCCGGTCAGCGGATCGCGCATTCCGTACGCGGCGATGCGGCGCTCGTCTTCGAGCCGCTCGCTGTGGTCGCGCAGCGTCACGACATGCAAATTCGCGCGGCGATCGCCGCCAAGGGCCACCGAAAACTGTGCAGGAAAGACGCGCCCGTCTTGCGCGCGGGCTTCGGCCTCGAAGCTGCCGAGCGCCATGCGGCGATGCGCGCGTTCGCCGAGTGCAGGAACCAGCTGCGCCAAGTCCGTGTCGACGAGCGCATCCGGCGCGGCGGCGAACAGGTCGCATGCCGCACGGTTGGCGAACTGGATTTTGCGGTGGCGATCGACGACGAAGACGGCCTGCGCGATCGCGTCCATCAGCGCGAACGGATCGGCGGCAGTCAAAGTCGAGGCGACGACATTACCCATGTCGCCTTTATCGGCTTCGATTGGTTTAGATAGGGTTAACCGCGTACCGCTGCGTTCAGGTATTGCCGCGCAGTGCTGCGAGCCCGGTCTGCTCGATCAGGCGCAGGAGGGCCGGCGCGTCGGCTGTCTCAGGCCGCTTGGTCCAGCCCTGAATGCCGATGACCGGTCCGTTGGGGCCGCACAAGACGGCGTAGACGTTGATGTTCTTGGTCTGCGGATGCAAGGCGGGCATCGTACCGGCGCAAAGCTGGGCGAAGTTCGGGCTCGTGTCCGAAGGCCCGTCGAACAGGAATGCGAGCGCGAACGTGTTGCGCGTTTTGGTCGCGTCG
This sequence comes from Magnetospirillum sp., assembly GCA_027532905.1. NCBI lineage: Bacteria > Pseudomonadati > Pseudomonadota > Alphaproteobacteria > Rhodospirillales > Rhodospirillaceae > Magnetospirillum > Magnetospirillum sp. The sequence continues at coordinate 410,972 of JAPZUA010000004.1, read as the reverse complement.
GTTTCGAGCTGCAACCACGGCTCGGCAATGCTTGCGCGAAGTTTTTCGACGACGCGCGCATTGAGCGCTTCAGCACTTTCGCCGAGGGCGCCGCCCAACGTGCGCACCAGCACGGCCCCGTCGCGCGACGCAGCCTGCAGCAGCTGGCGCGCGTCGATCGGCGTGCCAAAAACGAGCCGGCTCTTGGCGAAACGCTCGTAGCCGAAATAGCCGAGGATGGCGGCGAGCAGCCCCATGGCGAGCACCAGAAGTTTGAGGTTCGCGGACAAAATTGCGGCGGCTCCGGCGATCAGCCGAGTTTGATGGCCGTGCCGTTGGCCGCGACCATCAGCAGGGTTTTGCTGTCGCCGCCGACGGTCTGGTAGTCGAGATCGATGCCCACGACCGCATCGGCCCCCAGTGCTGCGGCTTGCTTCTGGAGCTCGGCCAGCGCTTCGGCCTTGGCGTCGGCGAAGACTTTTTCGTAGCTGCCCACGCGCCCGCCCACCCAGTCGCGCACGGAGGCGAAGAAGTCGCGGAACATGTTCGAGCCCAGCACCACGTCGGCCGAAACGATGCCGAGATAGGCGGCCGTCGTCCGGCCTTGGATGCTGTCGGTCGTGGTCATGATCATGGCGGGATGGACTCCGGCTGGGGGAACGGAAACGGCGGAAAACCTATCAGGCGGTCCGCGATTTGTCGCGCACGTTGCGCAAGATCGTCGCGAACAGATCGGACTTGCGATAGGGCTTGGCAAGAAAATCGTCCATGCCTGCGGCCAGACACTCGGCCGAGTGCGAGTCGAACGCGTTGGCGGTGACCGCGACGATCGGCGTCTGCGCGTTGATGTGGCCTTGCCTGCGGATGGCGCGCGTGGCCGCGAGCCCGTCCATTTCGGGCATCTGCACGTCCATCAGGATGAGGTCGTAGCGCTGCATGGTGGCGGCCGCGAGCGCTTGCGCGCCGTCTTCGGCGATGTGCGGCACCAGTCCCGCACTTTCCAGCATGGCGACCGCGACCATGCGGTTGGTCGGATTGTCTTCGGCCAACAGCAGGCGGAGGCCGGCGGGAAGATCGGGCGTGGGCGGCGGCGGCGCAGGTGCGGCCGCCGGGCTCGCGACCGCCGCGACCGGCAGCTCGAGCGCGAACACACTGCCTTCGCCGACGGAACTGGAAAGTGCGATGCGCCCGCCCATGCGCTCGGCCAAGCGCCGGCAGATTGCAAGGCCCAAGCCCGTGCCGCCGTAGCGGCGCGTGTTCGAGCCGTCGAGCTGCGCGAAATCCTGGAACAATTCGCCGTGCCGCTCGGGCGGAATGCCGATACCTGTGTCGGCGACGGAAAAGCGCAGCATGAGCGGTGCCGCTGCAGCCACTTCGACCGAGAGCGTGACCGACCCGCGGTCGGTGAATTTGAGCGCGTTGCCCACGAGATTGAGCAGGATCTGGCGCACATGGCCGCCGTCGCCGACCACGCTTGTCGGCAGATCGTCGGCGGCCGCAAGCTTTAAGGCGAGCTGCTTTGCCGACGCCCGCGGCCCGAGCAGATCGACCACGCCTTGCGCCACGTCGCGCGGGCCGAACGGTGCGTTCTCGACCGTCATGCGCCCGGCATCGAGCTTGGTGAGGTCGAGCACGTCGTTGATGATCTGCAGCAGCAATTCGCCCGACTGGCGGATCGTCTCGAGGGCCCGGCGCTGGCCCGGATCGAGATCGGCTTCGAGCAGCACGCTCGTCATGCCGATCACGCCGTTCATCGGCGTGCGGATCTCGTGGCTCATCGCGGCGAGAAAGTCGGACTTGGCGCGGCTGGCGCGCTCGGCCGCTTCGCGCGCGGCCTGCGCCTCGTCGAGGGCTGCGGCCAGGCGCACGCGCGCCCGCACGCGTTCGCTCGCCACGCGCCCTGCCCCGCGATAGCCGATGAAGCCGCCGGTTTCGTCGAACAGCGGAATGCCGGAAATTTCGAGCCATTCGATGCTGCCGTCGGGCCGCGCATAGGCGAACAGATAGTCGCGGAACGAGCGGCGCATTTCGAGATCGCGGCGATGCGCGTCGGGATCGCCCGCATCGGTGCCGTCGCCGCGCGGCTCGGCGCGGCGTTCGGGGGCCGCAAGCTCCAGATGCGTGCGCCCGATCAGCGCTTCGAAATCGATGTTGAGCTTGCCGCGCGGGTCGGCGACGAAGGTGAGGCGATGGGCGGCATCCGTCTCCCACAGCCAGTCGCTGGTGACTTGCGCGAAGTCGCGGAAGCGGATTTCGCTGTCTGCGAGGCGCGCCAGATTGCGCCGCTCCTCGGTCACGTCGCGGAACGTGGCGAGCTTGCCGCCGTCGGCCGTCGTGCGCACGCGCGTGGCCACGAGATCGCCCGATGGCATCAGAATTTCCATGTCGCTGGCGGTCGCGGTCATCTGGCGGCGCCAGGCGAGCGTCCATTCGAGTTCGGGCGCACTCGCGTCGCGCAAACCGGCCGCCGAACTGATCGCGGCGATTTCGGTGCGCGCCATGCCGACCCGGAACTTGCCGGCAAGATGCGGCAGCAGCGTCTCGAGCCGCGCGTTCCACAGCAGAAGGCGGTCGTCGCGGTCGTAGAGGGCAAGGCCTTCTGTCATCGCCGCAATGCCGTCGCGTAGGCGCTGGTCGCTGACGGCGAGTGCGGCCAGTGCCGCACGCTCGGCCGTCACGTCGCGCATGATCGAGATGCGCCCGCCGTCGGCGGTCGGCCGTTCGACGCCTTCGATCGTGCGTTTGTTGGGGAGTTCGAGCACGAAGACCGCGCCGGGCGTTCTGTGCCCGGCGGCGCTCGCGCGCCGGAACGTCTCGCGCAGGCGGTCGTGCCCGTTCCAGATCGGATCCTGCGCGAGCGTCTCGGTGACCTTCTCCAGCGTCATGCCGACTTCGACATGCCGGTAGGCGTCGCGGAAAGCGCCCATATAGCGCGCGTTCCAGGCAACGAGCCCGCCGGCCGCGTCGTAGAGGGCGAATCCCTCTTCGAGCGCGTCGAGCCCTTCGCGAAAACGACGCTCGGCGGCGTCGGCTGCGGCACGCGCCGCGCGCTCGGCACTCACATCGCGCGCCACCACCACGATGCCGCCGTCGCGCGTCGGCGATTCCAGGAGTTGGTAGATGCGCCCGTCGGCCAGGCGCCGCTCGATGCGCTGGCCGATGCGCTCGCGCCGTTTGGCGCGTTCGGCAAGGAACACCGCCTGCTCTGCCGCATCGAAACCGTGGCCCGGCCACGCGGCGACATGCGCGATGATTTTGGCGAAGGGCGTGCCCGGCCGCAGCAGGGCGGTCGGAATGTCGAACATTTCGCCGTAGCGGCGATTATGCACAACGAGCCGGTCTTGCGCGTCGTAGAGCGCAAAGCCGTCGATCATGCCTTCGATCGCGTCGGCAAACAGCGTCGGCGCCGCGTGCAGCGCTTGGTCTTGTGCTGGGTCTTGAGCGCGTTGTTGTTCGGTCATCGTGCTTTATCTTAGCCGGTTTGGCGCAGCGGCCAAACGCTCGATTGCCACGCGGCACCGCAATTTTTGCGCCGCGTTGACGCATGACCTCTCGAACCCGTATCGTAGCGTTCAGGGAGGACACGCAATGGCAACGACGATGCGCACGATGCGCGAAATTCTGGCGCGAGGGCCCGTCATGCCGATCTTGACGATCGCCGACGCAAGCCTCGCAGGCGATCTTGCAAGGGCACTCGTTGCGGGCGGCGTTTTCACCTTCGAAGTGGTGCTGCGCACGCAAGGGGCTCTCGACGCGTTGAAAGCGATGGTGGCAGCTGCCCCCGAAGCCAGCATCGGCGTGGGCACGCTGCTCAACGCCGCCGACGTGTCGCGCGCCCAGGATGCGGGGGCCGCCTTCGGCGTTTCGCCGGGGCTCACGCGCGATTTGGCGCAGGCCGCGCGCGGCTGCGGATTGCCCTTCATACCGGGGGTTGCAACGGCGAGCGAGATCATGCAGGCGCGCGAATTCGGCTTCCGCGAGATGAAGCTGTTTCCGGCGAATGTTTCGGGCGGCGTTGCGTGGCTGCAGGCGATGGGGCCGGTCTTCCCGGACGTCGTCTTCTGCCCCACGGGCGGCATCAAGCCCGCCGACATTCCGGCCTTCCTCGCCGAACCCAACTGCACGACCGTCGGCGGCTCGTGGGTGGTGCCGAAGGACAAGCTCGCAGCCAAAGACTGGGCGGGCATCGAAAAGCTCGCGGCGCAAGCGGCTGCGTTCAAGCGCGGCTAGGGACATCGTCGAAGCGGCACCGGCATGGTGCGGCCGACGTCGTGCTGGTCGCAGCAGCCGCCAAGCCGCGGCGTAAAAAGAAGTCAGATAAAACGTGAAATTTTCCTAAAACGGATTAACAGCTCAGTTCTTTAAAATACCCCTCTATTTTGCTAGCATGCGTCATCGTCGCCGGGCCCTTGTCCGGCTTCGTGCGCTGTTTGAAATGTGAAGAAAGACGCACGGGATTCCGCCCAAAAGCGGGGCTTGCAACATGTAACCTCGAATCGTCGTCGTGGTTACATCTATGGAATATCAATGGGTTAAATCGGCGACGGTCGCTGTTTGTCGCGTTTGGTAACCTATTTCCCTGGTCGCATGGGCCGGCGAATCCAAAAAAGATGGCATGCAAGCTTTGAATGCGCGAAAGTCGGCGCCGTGAAACCCCAGCGACGTCCCGCCTCAAACCCTGTTTCGCCTGCCAAAGCCCGCAGCATCGCCGTTGCCAAGCGCCCGCGCGGGCGCGGTCCGGGGGCCGTGCGCGGGCCCGATATCGCGGCGGCCTTGCGCCAGGTCATGGCCCTGTGCGCCACCGCTACGGGCGGCAAGCCGCTTGGGGCCGGCCGCAGCAAGCGTTTGGATGCGCTGTTTCGCGATCTCCTCAAGGAATCGCCGCCGCGCGACGCCGAGGAGACCGGCGATCTGATTTGGGCCTTGTGGACCAACCACGACGATGCGGCGGCAACCGATGCGATGCAGAAGGCGATCGGCCTCATCGTCGCCAAGGAAACCGCCCCGGCGCGTGCGGCCCTCGATGCGCTGTGCGACCTCTATCCCGACTGGGCCGAGGCGTGGAACAAGCGCGCCACTTTGGCCTTCATCGAATTGCGCGATGCCGATGCGGTGGCCGATATCATCGAAACCTTGGCGCGCGAGCCGCGCCATTTCGGCGCTCTCGCCGGCTTCGGGCAGATCGCCTTGCGCAACGGCTATCCGGCGGCAGCGCTTGCCGCTTACGAAACCGCCTTGGCCCTCAATCCGCATCTCGACGAACTTGCCGGTGCCGCCGAAGATCTGCGCCTGCTCTATGCATCGCGACCCAACTGAGCGCGCCATCCCGTCCAACCAATAAAAAGAAGCCTGCAACACTCTCCAGCCTCTAAAAACCAGGGAGTCCGAAGCATGAAATCCAAACTTCTGGCAGCCGCCTTGGCGGGTCTTGTCGCCGCCGCGAGCCTGCCGTTTGCGGCTGCACCCGTGGCCGCACAAGGCAAGCCCTTCAAATGGGCCAATGACGGCGACGTCAATTCGATGGATCCGTATGCGCGCAACGAAACCTTTCTGCTGACCTTCACGCAGAACATCTACGAGCCGCTGGTGCGCCGCGACGCGAACCTGAAGCTCGAAGCAGCCCTCGCCACCGAATGGAGCCAGCCTTCGCCGGAAGTCTGGCGCTTCCGCCTGCGCCAGGGCGTGCGCTTCCACGACGGCACGCCGTTCACCGCCGACGACGTCGTGTTCTCCTACACGCGCGTCACCACGGGTGGGTCGAACCTCAAGGGCAATTTCGTTTCGGCCAAGGGCATCCGCAAGATCGACGATTTCACGGTCGAGTTCGACACCAACGGCGTCGATCCGATCTTCCCCGACCAGCTCACGACCTGGGGCATCATGTCGAAGGCGTGGGCGGAGAAGAACAACGCCGTCGTCGCCGCCGACCTCACCAAGAACGAGGAAAGCTTCGCCACCCGCAACGCCAACGGCACCGGGCCGTTCGTGCTGCGCCTGCGCGAGCCCGACGTGCGCACCGTGCTCGTCCCCAATCCCAACTGGTGGGACAAGGCCGCGCACAACATTTCGGAAGCCACGTTCTTCCGCATCGGCAACGACGCCACGCGCATCGCCGCCTTGCTGTCGGGCGAGGTGGATTTTGTCTACACCGTGCCGCCGCAGGACCAGCCGCGTCTGGCGGCAACGCCGGGCCTCAAGCTCGTGCAAGGGCCGGAGCTGCGCATCATCTATCTGTCGTTCGACCAGCTGCGCGCCGAGCTCACGGAATCGCCGATCAAGGGCACCAATCCCTTCAAGGACAAGCGCGTGCGCCAGGCCTTCTACCAAGCGATCGACGTCGAGGCGATCAAGAGCCGCGTGATGCGCAACCAGTCGGTGCCCACGGGCTCGCTGGTTGCACCGGGCGTCAACGGCTTCACGCCGGAGATGGCGCGTCGGGCTGCCCCGTACGATCCGGATGCCGCCAAGCGCCTGCTCGCGGAAGCGGGCTACCCCAACGGCTTCGAAGTCACGCTCGACTGCCCGAACGACCGCTACGTCAACGACGAAGCGATCTGCACGGCCGTCGTCGCGATGCTGGCGCGCGCGGGCATGAAGGTGAATCTCAACGCCCAGACGCGCGCACGCTTCTTCGCGAAGATCAACACGCCCGTGTTCAACACCTCGTTCTATCTGCTCGGGTGGACGCCTTCGACCTACGACGCGCACAACGTGCTGATCAGCCTGGTGCACAGCCGCGACATGGCCCGCTCGCGCGGCCTGTTCAACAACGGCGGCTATTCGAACTCCGAGGTCGACAAGCTCACCGACCTCGTGGCCTCGGAAAGCGACCGGGCCAAGCGCCAGCAATACATCAGCCAGGCCTTCAAGCATCTGGCCGACGATTTCGGCTACATCCCGCTCCACCAGCAGACCATCGTGTGGGCGATGAAGCAGAATATCGACGTGGTGCAGATGGCCGACAACTACTTCCCCTTGCGTCTCGTCAACATCAAGTAGACGCGCATTGAACGGGGGCTGCGGCGTTCCTAAATCTGGCGCGCCGCAGCCTTCGCCTTTTTTGAGGATCAAGATGAGCCAAATTCCCGTCACCGTGCTGACCGGCTATCTGGGCGCCGGCAAGACCACGCTGCTGAACCGCATCCTCACCGAGGAGCACGGCAAGAAATACGCCGTCATCATCAACGAATTCGGCGAGAGCAACATCGACAACGATCTCGTCGTCGGTGCGGACGAAGAGATCTTCGAGATGAACAACGGCTGCATCTGCTGCACCGTGCGCGGCGATCTCGTGCGCATCATCGCAGGCCTCATGAAGCGCGCCGACAAGCTCGACGGCATCATCGTTGAAACGACCGGCCTCGCCAATCCCGCCCCCGTGGCGCAGACATTTTTTGTGGACGACGAAGTGCGCGCCAAGACCGCACTCGACGCCATCGTCACCGTCGTCGATGCGCGCTTTTTCCTCGATCGCCTGGCCGACAGCCACGAGGCCGAGGACCAGGTCGCGTTCGCCGACGTCGTCCTCGTGAACAAAACCGATCTCGTCACGCCCGATGAGCTCAAGGCGGTCGAAGCCAAGGTGCGCGCGATCAATCCCTACGCCAAGCAGCACCGCACCCAGAACAGCAAGATCGCGCTCGATGCGATCCTCGACAAGGGAGCGTTCGATCTGCAGCGCATCCTCAATCTCGAGCCGGCGTTCTTGAAGCACCACGACCACGACCATCACGATCCCGACCATGTGCACGGCCCCGACTGCGATCACGACGACCATGATCACCACGGGCACGACCATCACGGGCACGATGATCACGATCACCACGGGCATGCCGCACCGCACGCATCGCACGACGTCACGGTGACTTCGATCTCGCTCGGCATCGACGGCGAAATCGATCCCGAAAAATTCCAGCAGTGGATCGGTCAGGTGCTGGCCCAGTCGGGCGCGGACATTCTGCGCTCGAAGGGTATTCTTTCGGTCAAAGACGCGCGCCAGCGCTTCGTGTTCCAGGCCGTCCACATGATCGCGGATTCGACATGGGGCCACGAATGGAAGGCCGGCGATAAGCGTGCTTCGAAGCTCGTGTTCATCGGCCGCAAGCTCGACCGCGAAAAACTCAGCGCCGGCTTCGAAAGCTGCCGGGCCTAGTCGGCTTTGGCCGCCGCCATGTAGGCTTCGAGGGCGCGCACCCAGCGCCGCGACGGCTGCAGATAGCGCAAGGCCGTTCCCGCCGCTGACTGGCCGACCACGAGTGCTGCAAGCTCGAAGCGGTGCGGCGGCCGCTCGGGCCGCGCGCGCGGCAGGCGCAGCACTGCCGACACGATGCTGCCCGGTGCCAGACCCTCCCAGACGGCGTTGGCATGCATGCCCATCGCCGACAGGTCGGTGAGGCCGGCGATGCGGCCGAGAATTTCGACGCTCGCATCGCGCGGCCGATAGCGCACGGCGCGTCGACGGTCACCGGCGGGGGGCGGGGCGGGGGCGGTCACTGTGCGACCCCCGCGCGCGCTTTGTCCATGCGCGCCTGAAGCTCGGTATCGACCGAGCCGTCGATCCAGTTGGTGAACTGACGCACCATCTTGCTGCGCTGGAAGGTCAGGCCGTTCCACACTTTTTCGTTCTCGCTGGAGGTCGCGTTGGCGGGCATCGTCGGCAGGTACAGCAGAATATGCTGGATGGCGAGGTCGAGGGCGTAAGCGTCCTGCGTCTGCTCGTATTTGCGCACGCCCTCGTCCCACACGTCGACCAGGGAGTCCCAGCCGTCCATCGAAAAGGCGATTTCGCGCGAACAAGCTTTGATCGCTTCGGCCACGGCGTCGAAGTCGCGGATCACGGCCACGAAAAAGCTCAGGCGCTGCTCGATGTCGTTGAGCTTCTGGCGCACGAGTTCGACGAACTGGCGCGCGCTGAAAAGGACCAGCAAAGCCCGGTTGGCCGCTTCGTCGCGCGTGGTCTTTTCGTAGGCGGCAACGTCTTCGGCGAATTTTTCGAGCCGCGCGAAGGAAAGCGACAGATGCCCTTCCTGTTTGGCGCCGGGATCTGAGTCGAGATTGATGGCGCCGATGGGGGCGAGAATGTCGGCAAGGCTTTCGATGCGCTTGGGCACTTCGCGCTGCGGCACTTTGGCCTGCTCGGACAGGTGCGCAAACACCTTGCCCGACAGGCTCGCCATCGCCCCGTCCGCAAGCTCCGTCGGGGCCGACTGGATCGCTTGCATGAGGATGGCGCTGTTGGCGCGCGCCATGAACGCGTCGCCGCGCGCAATGCCGCATTCGCGCGTCGCTTGGGCGAGCAAGCTCACATAGGCCGTCAGCACGTCGCGGCGGCCGCCGTCGATGCGCTGCTTGGCTGCGGCCCGCTTCGCCTCGTCCTCGGCGTGTTTGTACTCGACCTGCAGCATGATCGCGCGCAAGGAAAGCGGATCGCCGCCGGCACCCTCGAAGCTCTTGCCGATCTGGTCGAACAATTCGCGGTCGCGCGGGCCCAATTGCGTCCAGTTGGGCAGATGGATCCACTGCATGATCAGATTCTGCCGTCCCGAATCGCCGGCATAGTTCTCGAACACGGCTTCCCATTCCTTGAGGCGCTGGTCGCGGCCTGCGCGCAAACGCACGGGCCGCAGCTTCGGGTTCTCGAACGGAACCAGCAAGCCGCGCGCTTCGAAGCTCGACGGGAGAAGCGTTTTCTTCATTCGGCCATATAGCCGAACGAATGTTAACATTGCATTTATACAATGCGCTTTGGCACAATACTCGCCGTAAGTCATTGCACAAAAAAGGAATAGAACGATATGGCGGACGCGCAGGGTTTCGATATCGGGCTCACCAATTACGGCGATCGCGACTTCGCGCGCTTCTTGCGCCGGTCGTTCGCGCGCTCGACGGGCCTGTCGGCGGCCTCGCTCGCCAAACCCATCGTCGGCATCGCGGCAACCCCGTCGGATTTCAACAATTGCCACCGCACGATGGACGAGCTTGTGGCGGCCGTCGTGCGCGGCGTCACGGCGGCGGGTGCGTTGGCGCGCGTGTTTCCGACCGTGTCGTTGGGCGAGGTGTTCCTCGAGCCCACGAGCCTCGTCTATCGCAATCTCATGGCGATGGACACCGAGGAGATGGTACGCGCCCAGCCCATGGACGCGGTCGTGCTGATCGGCGGCTGCGACAAAACCGTGCCCGCCCAGCTCATGGGTGCGGTGTCGGCGGACCGGCCTGCGATCCAACTTGTCACGGGGCCGATGATGACCGGCCGCCATCGCGGCCAGCGTCTGGGCGCTTGCACCGATTGCCGCAGCTTCTGGGGCAAGTACCGGGCGGGCAGCATCGATAAGCAAGAAATCGATACGGTCGAAGGCCGCCTCGCGGTCACGGCCGGCACATGCGCCGTAATGGGGACGGCCAGCACGATGGCGTGCATCGCCGAAACGCTCGGCATGTCGCTGCCGGGGACGGCCGCAATTCCGGCCGTGCATGCGGCCCGCCTGGTCGCGGCCGAAGAAACCGGCCGGGCCGCCGTCGGCCTCATCGCCAGCGGCTTGCGGCCGAGCAAAATCGTGACGCAGAAATCGATCGAGAACGCGCTGCGCGTACTGATGGCGCTGGGCGGGTCGACGAATGCGGTCGTGCATCTTACGGCTATCGCCGGGCGCTGCGGGGTCGCGATCGATTTCGACCGGCTCAATCGTATTTCCGACGAAACGCCGGTGCTGGTCGATCTGAAGCCGGTCGGCGATGGCTATATGGAAGATTTTTACGCAGCCGGCGGCGTTGGGGCCGTGTTGCGCGAATTGAAGCCGCTCCTGCATCTCGACACGATCGACGTCGAGGGCCGGACGTTGGGCGAGCGGCTCGCCGAACCGATCGACTGGGTCGACCGCAGCATTGTGAAGCCGTTCGACGCACCCGTCTCGCCGGTCGGCGGATTGATCGCCTTGCGCGGCAGTCTTGCCCCAGCAGGGGCGATCTTCAAGCGTGCGGCCGCCACGCCCGCTTTGTTCGAAACAGAAGGCCGTGCGGTCGTATTCGAGGATCTCGCCGACCTTGCCGCGCGCATCGACGATCCCGATCTCGACGTGGCGGCCGAGGATTTTCTGGTTCTCAAAAACGCAGGGCCCCATGCGGCCGGCATGCCGGAAGCAGGCTATCTGCCGATCCCGAAGAAGCTCGCGCGCCAGGGCGTCAAAGACATGGTGCGCATCTCGGATGCCCGCATGTCGGGGACCGCCTTCGGCACGATCGTGCTGCATGTGGCCCCTGAATCCGCAATCGGCGGACCGCTTGCGGCCGTGCGCAACGGCGATCGCATCCGCCTGTCGGTTTCGGCCAAAACGATCGATCTGCTGGTCGAGCCCGCCGAGATCGCGCGGCGCTTGGAAGGCCTGGCACCGCCGCCGATCCCCAAACGCGGCTACCGCAATCTCTATCGCCGCAGCGTGCTGCAAGCCCCGCAAGGCTGCGATTTCGATTTCCTCACTGGCGCGCCTTAGCGAAACGCGGCGAGCTCGCGTTTTTGCCAGCCCTTGGGATCGAAGTTCTCCGGCGCAAGCCACGCTTCGAATGCGGCTTTGATTGCGGGCCAGTCGCGGTCGATCATCGCGAACCAGGCCGTGTCGCGACTGCGGCCTTTGACGATCATATGCTGGCGGAACAGCCCTTCGTAGGTGAAGCCCAGGCGCAGGGCTGCCCGCTTCGAGGGTTCGTTCAGATCGTTGCACTTCCACTCGAAGCGCCGATAGCCCAGCGTTTCGAAGACATGCCGGGCGATCAGATACTGCGCCTCGGTGGCCGCGACCGTGCGCTGGAGGGCGGGCGTATAGAGGATCGAGCCCACCTCGATCACGCGATGCGTGCGGTCGATGCGCATCAGCGAAAGCCAGCCGACCGCACGGTCGTTTTTGTCCGCCACCGCCCAATAGATCGGATCGCCCGTTCCGGCCGCGATCTTCTGCACATGCGCGGCAAAGTCGGCTTTGTCCGCATACGGCCCCGTGAACAGATAGGCCCATTGTTGCTCTTTCGAAACGCCGTGCGAGAGCGCATAGAGCCCATCCGTATCGCGGGCCGGATCGAGCGGGCGCAAGCGGCAGTACCGGCCCTCGATCACGCAGTGTGCGGGCTGCGGGGCGGGGTGCGCCGCGATCTCGGGCCCCAGCGGAAGTTCCATGTTTATCGGCCTTTCGACAGGACGGCCATTGTGGCAGAGCGCGCGCGATGGCAGAAGAAAAAGCATGAATGCTTCGCTCGATTCGGCACGCCAGAAACTCAAGTCGATTTTCGGGTTCGACGATTTTCGCCCCGGCCAGGAAGCCGTGATCGCCGCCGTGCTGGCGGGCGAAAACGTGCTCGCGGTGATGCCGACGGGGGCGGGCAAATCTTTGTGCTACCAGCTGCCGGCCCTTGTGCGCGGCGGCCTCACGGTCGTGGTTTCGCCGCTTATCGCCTTGATGCGCGATCAGGTGGGGCAATTGCGCGAATACGGCATCGAGGCCGCAAGCCTCAACTCCTCCAACGACGCCGCCGACAATGCGGCCGTGCGCCGCGCGATCCGCGAAGACAGGCTGCGCCTGCTCTACGTGGCGCCCGAACGGCTCGTGCGCGATGACATGCGCGAATTGCTGGCCGAGGCGCACACGACACTGCTGGCGATCGACGAAGCGCATTGCGTATCGCAATGGGGCCACGATTTTCGCCCCGAATATCTGGTGATCGGGCGCATCCGTCGCGAGCTTGGCGACGTGCCGACCGTGGCCCTTACGGCGACCGCCGATGCGCCCACGCGCGCCGACATCGAGAGCAAACTTTTCTCGACCCCGCCGCGCTTGTTCGTGCGCTCTTTCGACCGGCCCAATCTGCGCCTTGCCATGCGCCCCAAACAACAGGCGCGTCAGCAGATCGCCGCGTTTCTGGCCGAGCGCAAGGGCCAGAGTGGGATCGTTTATTGTGCCTCGCGCAAGCGCACCGAGGAACTCGCCGAAGCGCTTTCCAAAACCGGCATTCGCGCCGTGCCCTACCATGCGGGCCTCGACGTTCGCGTGCGCAATGCGAACCAAGATTTGTTTTTGCAGGAAGACGGCATCGTCGTTTGCGCGACCGTGGCCTTCGGCATGGGCATCGACAAACCCGACGTGCGCTTCGTGGTGCATGCCGACCTGCCGTCGAACGTGGAGAGCTACTACCAGGAAATCGGCCGTGCTGGCCGCGACGGACTGCCCGCCGATACGCTCACGCTCTTCGGGCTCGACGATATGCGCCTCAGGCGCATGCAGATCGAACAGAGCGATGCGCCCGACGAGCGCAAGCGCATCGAGCGCCAGCGCTTCAACGCACTTGTGGCTTTGTGCGAAGCGCCGAGCTGCCGCCGGCAGTCGCTGCTCGCCTATTTCGGCGAAGCCTCGCAGCCCTGCGGCAATTGCGACCTGTGCCAAGACGGCGTCGAGACTGCCGACGCCACGATCGATGCGCAGAAGGCCATGTCGGCGATTCTGCGCACGGGCGAACGCTTCGGCACCGAACATCTTGTGCTCATTCTGACGGGTGCCGGCGGTGCTGCGATCGAGCGCTACGGCCATGCAGCACTGCCGACCTATGGCGTGGGCAAAGACCGCAGTGCGGGCGAATGGCGCTCGATCTTCCGGCAGATGTCGGCGGCCGGCCTTATCGCCCTCGACATTGCCGGGCATGGATCCTGGTCCGTGACGGAGCTCGGACGTGCGGTGCTGCGCGGGGCCGAAAAATTCGCCGTGCGCAAGGATGCGCTGTGGGCCGGCAAGGCCGAGAAGAAGGCCGCCAAGGGTGCGACCGCCCACGCCCCCGCCGACAGCGAATTGCTGGCGGCCCTCAAAGCGCTGCGCACGCGCCTTGCCAAAGAATTGCGCCAGCCGGCCTACGTGGTGTTCGCCGACCGCAGCCTGATCGAGATGGCGGCGATACGGCCGCAGAGCCTCGACGATATGCGCCTCGTGCACGGCGTGGGGGCGGCCAAACTCGAGCGCTACGGCAAGCCGTTTTTGGACGTCGTGCGCGCGCATCCACGCTGAAGCAAATTGCTTCTTTAGATTGCAACGCGACGCGCGCAAATGGGTCATCGGATTTCGCGGCCTTTTCAGTTCATCGTGGCGCCGAAGGACGAGGCGCGCGGCCGATAGAGCCCGTTTTTCGGGCCTTCGAAGGCGCGCTTGACGTCCGGATGCTCGACCGGCCCGCGCTCGGCGTCGGGCAGCAGATTCTGCTCGCTGACATAGGCCTGGTAGGCGCCCTGCTGGTCGTTGATCGCGTAGAGATGGTAGAAGGGCTGATCCTTGCGCGGCCGCAGATCGGCCGGGATCGCGTCGTACCATTCCTGGGTATTGGCGAAGATCGGATCGACGTCGAACACCACGCCGCGGAAGTCGTAGACGCGGTGGCGCACGATTTCGCCGATCCGAAATTTCGCTTCGCGCATTGCCATGTCAGCCGCCCGCAAAATTCGACTTGGAAAGATTGCGCAAGGCGAGATTCATCGACGAGCGCATCGCTCCCTCATCGGCGGGTTTGCACCAGCTGCGCAGCAGCACGGTCACGCTGTCTTTCGCGTATTTGACGATGATCGCCTCGGGTGCCGGGTTGGCAAGACAGCGCGGATCGCCCGACGCAAGCTTCACCAAACGCGCACATGCGCTTTCGACGTCGGCCTCGTCGGGCACCGTCACTTCGAAATCCAGGCGCTTGGACTGGTATTTCGAATGGTTTACGACCTTGTCGCCCCAGATCTTGCCGTTCGGGATCAGCACCTGGACATTGTCGTCGGTGCGAATGTCGGTCACGAACAGGTCGATCGCTTCGACGATGCCCTGCACGCCGCCCGCATCGATGCGGTCGCCCACACGGTAGGGGCGGAAGGCGAGCAGCATCACGCCGGCCGCGACGTTGGACAAAGTGCCCTGCAGCGCCAAGCCCACGGCCAAACCGGCGGCACCGAATACGGCGATCAGGCTCGCGGTCTGGATGCCGAATTGCGACAGGGCGGCCAGCACCACGACGACCAGAATGAGATAGCGCGAGAGGCTGGCGAGGAAGCGCGCGAGCGTGAGCTCGACCTTGCCTACACGCTCAAGCGTGGCGGCCACGCCGCGCTGCACGATGCCGGCAATCCAGCTGCCGACGACCAGAATCGCGACACCGGCCACAAAAGGCGGGCCGTAGGTCAGCAGGAAATTCTGGCCCTGCACGATCAAATCCATCGCGATCTCTCCCTGTTTTGGCGAAATTGGCTTAAGATAACGGTATGGCTGCACCCGCTCGCACGAATCTGCCGCCCAAAGGTCCCCCGGCCAAGGGCCCCGCTGGAAAGGGCCCCCCCGGCAAAGGCATGGCCGGTAAGCCCGGTACGGGCAAACGGCCGGTTGATCCGGAAGAAGAAGCGCCGGCTGCCCCGCCGCCCAACAATCGCGCGCGCTATCTGAAGCTGGCGCTGATCGCCACGGGGGTGTTGTCGGTGCTGCTCGTGGGCGGCGTTGGACTTTATATCGGCCTCAGCGGCGAACCCGCCCCGCCGCCTTTGACCGTCGAAGATGTGAGCCCGCCCACGCCCGCCCCGCGTCCCGCCGCGATCGGCCCGGTGCGCCAGGGCGACCTCAACGACGAATTGTGGCGCCGCATGGGCGTGCGGCCCGATACGCAGTAGGCGCAGGCTCATTGCGCGGTCCAACCGCCGTCGACCGAGAGGCTTGCCCCGCGAATCTGGTCGGCCGCCGGCGAGCACAAAAACGCGGTGAGACCGCCAATTTGCTCGGGCGTGGCGAATTCGTGCGACGGCTGTTTTTCGGCCAGCAATTCGATCTTGGCCGCTTCGCCTGAGATGCCTTTGCGCGCGGCGAGTGCATCGATCTGCTTTTGCACGAGCGGGGTCAAAACCCAGCCCGGGCAGATCGCGTTGGCGGTAATGCCGCTCTTGGCGGTTTCGAGCGCCACGACCTTGGTGAGGCCAATGAGCCCGTGCTTTGCCGCGACATAGGCCGATTTCTCGGCCGACGCGACGAGCCCGTGCGCTGAGGCGATATTGACGATGCGGCCCCAATTGCGCTTTTTCATCTCCGGCAGGGCCGCACGGATCGCCTGAAAGCACGAGGTGAGATTGAGCTGGATGACCTTGTCCCACATTTCGAGCGGGAAGGCATCGACCGGCGCCACGTGCTGCATGCCGGCATTGTTGACGAGAATATCGACCGAGCCCAATTCGCGCGCCGCGTCGGCCACAAGCCCTGCGACTTGCTCGGGCTTGGTCATGTCGGCACCGGAATAGGCGATTTTGGCCCCGCCCTTGCCGAGTTCGGCCTGCAGGGCCGAAATCGCGGCCGCATCGCCGAAGCCGTTCAGCATCACGTTGGCCCCTTGGGCCACGAGGGCGCGTGCAATGCCAAGGCCAATGCCGCTGGTCGAGCCCGTCACGATCGCCGATTTGCCCTTAAGCATGTGCCGATATCCTTTCCCGTTCCTGCGCGTTTGTGCCAAACAGTTCTAGCGCTTGGGCACGGCCCAAGCCAGACCGATCCAAACGTCGAATTCGCCCATGACCCAAACCCAAGCCTTGATCGTGGTGCTGTGCGGCTGGGGCCTGCCCTTGCTGCATGTGCTTTTTGCGCCCGGCATTGGCGGCTGGCGCCCGCCGCCGGGCTCGGGCTGCCCGATCGGCCATCGTTTCGGCTGGCTCGTCCTCGTGCTGCTGCTCGGGCCGATCGGTTGGCTGATGTTCGCCACACGCAAGCGGCGCCGGCGTAGCCCGCCTACTTCTTGAAAAAAGCGTCGGCGGCGGAGCGATGTTTGCCTTTGGCATCGATGGCGGCTTGCGCGCGCGCAATTTCGCCTTGGAGCCGTGCGATATAGGCTTCAAGCTCCGCAATGCCCCAGGAAGACAGGTCCTTGGGTTTGGCGAGTTTGTTTTTGGGTTCCAGATCTTCGAATTCCACCGTTTTTCTCCGCTACTAGCGAGGCTGCAATGACTCTCCCTCAAACTATGGCTGCCGTCGAGATGTCCGGCCCCGGCGGACCGGATGTGCTGCGCTTGGCCACCACAAAGCTGCCGGCGCTCAAAGACGGCGAGGTGCTGATTGAAGTGGCGGCGGCGGGCGTCAACCGGCCGGACGTGCTGCAGCGGACTGGCAAATATCCGCCGCCGCCGGGAGCACCCGATACGCTGGGCCTCGAAGTGGCCGGAAAGGTTGTGGCGGTTTCGCCTGGCGTGGCATGGCCCGTTGTCGGCGAACGTGTGTGCGCGCTCGTGGCGGGCGGGGGCTATGCGCAATATGCCGCTGCCCCGGCATTGCAATGCCTGCCGATCCCGGGGGCGTTCAGCGACATCGAAGCCGCCGCCATCCCTGAGACGTATTTCACCGTTTGGACGAACGTATTCGAACGCGGCGGCCTCAAGGCCGGCGAATATTTCATGGTGCATGGCGGGGCGTCGGGTATTGGCACCACGGCCATCCAGCTTGCCAAAGCGTTTGGCGCGCACGTGCTTGCGACCGTCGGCTCGGCCGAGAAATGTGCGGCCGTGGCCAAGCTGGGTGCGGACCGTGCTGTCGATTACAAGCGCGAAGACTTCGTCGAGGCGGCCAAGGCTTTCACCGGCGGCCACGGCATCGACCTCACGCTCGACATGGTCGGCGGCGACTATTTCATGCGCAATGTCGAAGCCGCCGCCGTCGAAGGCCGCATCGTGCAGATCGCATTTCTGCGCGGCTCCAAGATCGAGGTCGCCCTCGATCCGATCATGCGCAAGCGCCTGACCTATACAGGCTCGACGCTGCGGCCGCGCAGCGTGGCGCAGAAGGGCGAAATCGCCGCCGCCTTGCGCGAAAAAGTCTGGCCGCTGCTGGCCTCGGGCCAGGTGCGGCCGCTGATCTACAAAACCTTCCCGCTGGCCGAAGCGGCGGCCGCGCACGCGCTGATGGAGGCCGATACGCATATCGGCAAGATCGTGCTGACCGTCGGGAAATAGGTTACCAAACGCGACATAGGGCAACCGCAACCTATTTAAACGCTTGATATCGCAGAGATGTCGCCTCGGCGACGATTTCAGGTAACAGGTTGCCGAGAACCCGCTTTGCCGGTTTTGACGCGGCAAAGCGGGGCTCGCGGGTGGTCGAGGGGCGGGCATCCACATATGACAAATATATCCTAGAAAGGATAATTTATCAATGTGGATGGGGGGTTAAAGCAGCGTCAGTTCGAACGGTACGTTGCCGCGCGTGGCATTCGTGTAGGCGCACACGCGCTTGGCTTCCGCGATCACCTTGTCGCGGGCCTCGCCCGACACGCCCGGCACTTTGGCGGCAAGCTGCACTTTGAGGCCGTAGCTGCCGTCGTCGTTGACCAGCAGCGTGGCTTTGCCGTCGACTTCGACCAAGCCAATATCGAGCTTCATGCCCTGTGCGCTGAACTTGATCGAGCTTGCAAAGCAGCCTGCAAAACCGGCGGCAAAAAGCTGCTCGGGGTTCGTGGCCTTGCCGGGGCCGCCGAGCGCTGTGGGCATCGCCATCGGAACGTCGAGTAGGCCGTCGTCGGATGCGGCGCGGCCTTGGCGGCCATCCACGACATGCACGGCGGCCGTATAAAGATCTTTGGACATGGCAGAATCCTTGGGCTGGAGAGAGGGGGAGAGCCCGCCGAAAATGCTTTTAATTGATCGATCAGTCAATTAATATTTTTGATCGTTTGATTTGGCATGCCGAGGCGCGCTTTGGCGCTGGCTGCGACATGGGCAATCATCTGCGCATCGGCTCCCGCCCGGCCCAGCGCCATAATCGCGACGACGGCTCCGGTCAGCGCGTCCACTTCGACGGCGCTGTCGATCGCCGCGGCAAGCGTGCCGCGTGCTTGCGCGATCGCCAAATGGCGCGCGAAAAAATCGCGGATCTCCTGCAGTCGCCCGGCGGCGAGCGCTTTGGTCGCTTCCGAATGCCGATCGCGCTCGGCGATCGTGTTGACGATCAGGCAACCGCGCCGTTCCGGGTCTTCCGAGGCCAGGCGAACTTGCGTGTCGAGCCAGGCGGCGATGGCGTCGAGCCCGTCGCGGTCGCGCGGCAGGGTGCTGCGGAAAAGCGCTGCATAAGCCTCGAAGCAGCGGCGAAACAGCGTCTCTTTGTCGGTAAAGGCGGCGTAGAGGCTGCCCGGCTTGAGGCCGGTCGCCGCATAGATGTCGGCCATCGACGTGGCGGCGTAACCGTGTTTCCAGAACACGGCCATCGCCTGGTTCAAAACCGCATCCATGTCGAATTCACGTGTGCGTGCCATAGGGCCAATATGCGGATCGAACGATCCAGGCGCAAGAGGCGGCGCAAAGCCTTTTTAAAGATCGAACGATCAATTATATATTGACTGATCGATCAATAACTCTTACAGAGGCGCTGTTGTCCGCCCAACCCTGACCCCCGATCGGAGAAAACGATGAAGCGCCGTTTTGCTGCCCTGTTGCTTGCCGCAAGCTTCTTTGCGGCCGCCACCGGAACTGCCCACGCCCAAACCTTCACCGAGCCGACGGCACGCCCCGGCACGGTCGCCTACAATACGTGGCTGGGGCGCACCTTCAGCGAGGTGCTGCTGAACACGAAGTCGCAAGAAGAGCGTGTGCGGATCCTGAACCGCATCGTCGCGACAGACTATATCCAGCACAATCCGCTGGTCCCGCAGGGGCGCCAGGGCCTTATCGATTTCATCCCGGTGATTTTCCAGGCGATGCCCGATGCGCGCTTCATCCTGCACGACGTGTTCGCGACCGAAACGCGCGTCGTCACGCGTTGGACTTGGACCGGCACTGTGACCGGCCAAGGCTTCCTCGGCATCGCACCGACGGGCCAGAAGCTCGAATTCGACGTGATCGATGTGTGGACCGTGCGCGACGGCCAACTCTACGAACATTGGGACCAGTTCGATTGGCCGCGCGCTTTGATCCAGGCCGGCGTGCAAGGCCTGCCGCAGCCCTTCGTCGATATCGCAGCACGGCCCTATAGCCGCTAAGCGGAAGGGCTGTTCGCCCGGGCTGCTGCGGCGAGCGCTTCGTCGATCGTTTCGGGATCGCCGATATGGTTCGCCAGCAGCAGTACCAGCTTGGCGTTGAGTTTGGCCGAGGCGGCATCGTCGAGATCGCGATGCGCCTCGACCAGCTTGGCGTAGAAAGCATCGGGATCGGCAAAACCGGGTTCGCTGCGAAGTTTCGCCATCGTCACATCCCCTTGCCGCACGCACGCGCATAGGCGGTGCGGATCGCTGCCGCATCGAACTGCCGCAGGCGGCAGCACACATATTGGTCCGGCCGAAACAGATAGGCCGTGCCGGAGGTGGCGTCGTAACGCTGATGTGCAAGCCCTTGCGGATCGTCGGACTCAGCAAGTGCGACAACCGAAATCGGCAGATCGGGAAAGGCGGGCGCCGCGCCGCCGAACACGAGCAGCGTGAAGCCGCCCTTGAGCCGGTCGAGCAGCCAGCCATCTGCCAAGGGTGCGTCGCGTGCGGGCGATCCCGGTGCAGGGCCGCCCGCGAAGGCATGCGCGTCCGGCGTCGATAGGGCCGAAGCCAAATAGTGCGTAGCCTGCGACAAACGTCCGGAATTGACGAGGCCGCGCGCAAACGCATGGTGCGGGGCGAGTTCGAGCACGGCATCGCGGAACAATTTGGCGGCGGCGTTTTTGGGCGTGATGAAATCTGTGGCGCGCGTCGAATGCCCGATATTCTCGTCGGCTGCTGTCCCTCGCTCCGCCTCGTAGCTGTCGAGCAAAGCTTCGGGCGCTTGGCCGTCGAGTACGGCGCAGAGTTTCCACACGAGATTGTCGGCATCCTGCACGCCGGAATTGGCGCCGCGCGCGCCGAACGGGCTCACCTGGTGGGCGGCATCGCCCGCAAACAACACGCGCCCGTGGCGCAAGCGCTCGAGCCGCCGACATTGGAACGTGTAGACGCTGACCCATTCGAGCTCGAACGAAATGTCCGGCCCCAGCATCGCCTGCACGCGTGGGATCACG